>NZ_JAXIVS010000027.1 GCF_034259325.1 Hyalangium ruber
GCTCGGCCACCGTCGCCGCCAACCGCATCAAACCGCCCCTGCAGTATCCCGGCATCGTCGAGGACTATCGGAAGACCTTCGCCAAATCGAAGGCGATGAAGGTCGACATCTTCCTCGCGCCCCACCCGGAGTTCTTCGACATGGCCGGCAAGCGCGCGCAGATGAAGGACGGCGCCCCCAACCCCTTCATCAATCCCACCGAGTTCAAGCCCTTCATCGAGAAGCTGGAAGCCTCTTTCGAGAAGGCCCTGGCCAGTCAGTAGCACCAGGTCCCCTCACCCCGAGAGCAGACGAAAACAACCAGCGCGAACGTGCGGCGCAGCAGCCCCGCGAGAGTCCAGCCGCTGCGGATCCTCGAAATGCCCGTGGTCGCACTGCCTTCACCAGCGGCCTCAGAAGGGAGGGCCATCCCCGCCCGGATGCGGGCATGCCGCCCGCGTCGACGGCTTGACACGCCGCCCCCGTCTCGCCTTGGATGCGAATAGAGATTCGCATTCGCATTCAAGGCCTCATGTCCGCCACCACCACCTCTCCACGAGCGCCGCTCCAGGCGCGCAGCCGCGATACGCAGGCCCGCATCATTGAGGCGCTGCGGGCGCTGTTGACGGAGAAGCCGCTGGACGCCATCGGGGTGCAGGAACTCGCCCTGCGCGCGGGCGTGTCGGTGGGAGGCTTCTACCGGCGCTTCTCCGGCAAGGAGCACGCGCTCGCTCACCTCCTCTACGAGGGCTACGTGGCGCGAATGGAGGAGGCTGCCGCCCGTGTCCTGGATAAGGCGCGCTGGGAGGGAGCGGACACGGCCGAGCTGGTGCGCGCGTACTTCGGGATGATGTTGGAGGTGGCGCAGGAGCACCTGCCCGTGCTGCGCGAGATGGTGCGGCGCCACCGCGAGAACCCGGACGAGATGGTGCAGAGCGAGGCGTCGCAGCGCTTCCGCGAGAGTGTCCACGTTCCCTTCGTGCGGCTGCTCTCCAGCCGCGCCGGCACCTTCTCGCACCCCGACCCGGAGCTGGCGCTCCGCTTCGCCTTCTCCGGCTGCTCCTCCATCCTGCGCGAGGCCGCCCTCTTCCCGCACATGCAGCCGCGCATGGGCGAGCTGCCACAGGGCGCGCTCGTGGAGGAGCTCACCCGCATGTTCTGCGCCTACCTGGGCGTCCCGCTGCATTCCACCGACTCCTCTCCCACCGGAGGTCCCCCCGATGCGCCCCACCGCCCCACGCCGCGCGGCAGCCCGCGCGCTGCTGCTCCCCGCGCTGCTGCTCCCCGCACTCGCCGCCCGCGCTGAGCCCCCAGCTGGCGCTGCCCCTGCAACACGCTCCTCGCCCGCGGCGCTCGTGCGGGAGGTGGCGGATGCGTACGTGGCGGAGAGCGTCCGTCGCTCGCCGCACCTCGCCGAGCAGGTGGGGGCGCCCACGCCCGTGGACCGGTGGACGGACAACACGCCGGTGGCCCTGCGCGCCTGGGAGGCGCGGCAGGACACCTTCCTCGCGAGACTCTCCTCGGTGGACGCGGCAGCGCTCCAGGGGACGCCCGAGTGGTTCGTGCATGGCATGTTGCGCGAGGCGCTCGAAGCAGAGCGGGCGCAGCGGGTCTGCCGGGCAGAGCTGTGGCGGGGCGTGGACCAGATATTCGGCTGGCACCTGGGCCTGACGCAGGCGGCGGCGGAGCAGCCGGTGGGCACGAAGGCCGAGCGCACCCAGGCCCTCGCCCGCTGGCGTGCGCTGCCGGGCTTCGTCCGCACGGAGCTGGCGAACGCCCGCGAGGGGCTCGCCCGCGGCTACTCCGTGCCCCGCCCCAACGTCGAGCGCGTCCTCGAGCAGCTCGAGGGGATGCTCGCGCAGGCTCCAGAGCGCTCCCCATTGTGGAGCCCGGCGGAGCGCAGCGGCTCGCCCGCCTTCCAGAAGCAGTGGACGGGGGTGCTGAAGAGCGACGTGTTCCCCGCGCTGGGCCGCTACCGAGACTTCCTGAAGAAGGAGTACCTGCCGCGCGCACGCCTGGAGTCAGGGCTCTCCGCGCTGCCGGAGGGCGCGGCGTGCTACCGGGCCATCGTGCGTGCCTACAGCTCGCTCGACGTGTCGCCCGAGGAGCTACAGAAGCGGGCGCAGGAGGCGCGCAAAGGGTTGGAGGCGGAGCTCGCGCCGCTGGTGCGCCGGCTCACCAGCCTCGAGGACCTGCGCGAGGGGCGGCGGGCGCTGGCCACCGAAGCGCGCTTCGCCTTCGGCTCCCGAGAAGCGAAGGTCGAGCAGACGCGCGCCGAACTGGAGCGGGTGCGAGGACTCGTGCCGCGCGCCTTCTCGCGCACCCCTGAGACGCCGGTGGTGCTGGAGGTGGCCGCCGCCTTCCGGGAGCCCTCCTCCCCGCCCGCCTGGTACGAGCCGGCCCCCCTGGACGGCAGCCGCGCCGCCACCTACTTCCTCAACCTCGGCGGTGCGGAGACGTCGCCGCGCATGGGGCTCGCGCCCTCGGTGGCGCACGAGGCGTGGCCTGGGCACCACCTGCAGATTGCCTGGCTGCGCGAGCGGAGCGTGGCGCACCCGGTCCTCCGACTGCTGTCCACCGCTGCCTTCGTGGAGGGCTGGGGGATGTATGCGGAGCGGGTGGCGTTCGAGACGGGGATGTTCGAGGACGAGCTGATGCGCGCCGGGCTGCTCGGCCACCTGACCGATGCGCTTGTGGCGCTGGAACTGGACCCAGGAATGCACGTCTTCGGCGTCACGCGGGAGCAGGCGGTGCAGACGATGATGACCATCTCCAGCCGTCCCCGCGCCGAGGCCGAGCGCTATGCGGACCGGCACGCGTCCACCCCCGGCCAGCTGGCGACCTACATGACCGGCTACCTGGAGCTGATGCGACTGCGCGAGGAGGCCCGGAGCGCGCTCGGGGAGCGCTTCGATCTGCGCGAGTTCCACGACGTGGTGCTAGGGGATGGCCCCCTCGCCTTGCCCCTGCTGCGCCAGAAGCTGGAGCGCTGGGTGGCCGCGAAGAAGGCCTGAGCGGCCCCGCTGGGTTGGCTCTCGTTGTAGCAGGGCCTCATGCGCGCGGATCGGCGGGACCGAAGTTTCCGCCGATCCAGCCTGAATCCCCGCTCTCCCATTCATCGAGAGCCCGACACATCCTCTAGTGAAATCGCCCGCCTCTCGCGGGCCTCCCGAGGACACGTCATGGCTCACGAACACCCCGCCTCCGCCGTCCACCACTTCGTGCCGGGCTTTGGCGCCGACCGTGCTGCCCACTACGACGCCCAGGCGTCCGTCAACCTGGCCGGCATCCAGGCGGCGTACGAACTCTGCGTCAGCGCGCTGACCGCCCAGCTCGACGGCCAGGACACGGCGTCGCTGCTCTTCGTGGGACTGGGCACGGGCTCCGAGTTGATGCCCTACACGCGCTTCAACGTGCCGGGTTGGCGCTTCACGGGAGTGGATCCCTCCGAAGCCATGCTCGCCGTTGCCCGCAAGCGCCTGGAGGCCGAGGGAATACTTTCGCGCACGCATCTCCACGTGGGCGAGCTGCGCACCCTGCCTTCCGGCCCTCCCTTCGACGGTGCGCAGATGATGGGGGTACTCCACCATGTGGAGGGCGAGGAGGCCCGCATCGAGCTGCTGCGAGAGGTGACCCGACGGCTCAAACCCGGAGCGCCCCTCGTGCTGGGCTGCCGCGTCGGCAATGACCCCGAGCTGATGAACGTGGAGCTGCGGCGGCTGCGGGCGTATGGAATCCCCCCGGAAGATCTGGAGCGTCGGCGCCAGCTCTTCTCGGTGATACGGCCCATCGAGTCCGATGCCGCCCTGTTCGCGATGTTCGCCCGGGCCGGATTGGTGGCGCCGCGTCCGATCTTCGTCTCGCTGCAGTTCAAGATCTTCCTGGCGCGCTTCGAGCCCGACGCCGCGGGCTGAGACGCCAGGGGACGCGCCCGCTCCTGGAAGGGAGCCTAACGCTGGCGGCCGATGGTGCCCCAGGTGGGCGCGGACTTACCGGACTTCAACAAGGCGTTGGACGTGCTCGGCGGGTTGAACAGCTGGCACTGGGGCAGGGTCTTCGGATCGAGCCCGCTCACCTGGGCCCAGGTCTTGGCAGGGTCGGGCCGGACCATGGCGAAGTCGGTGTAGTTCTGGCTGACGATCGGAGCGTTGGCGGGCGGCGCGGGGTAGCCGGAGAAATAGAACGACTGCGGGTGGCGGTAGGGGGCTGCGGCCGTATCCACCCGGTCGGGCGTCGCCTTGCTGTCGAACGCGTAGCCAAAGAGGATCGCCGCTTCCTGCGTCTTGTCGGGGCTGGCGCCTGTCTGGATCGGCTTGCCCGTGGCGTGGTCCACCCAGAAGGAGTAGCCCTGCACGCGCCCGTCGAGCTGGGCGCTGTCGCCCTGGCTGTAGGGCAGGTGCTTGATGAAGTCGCGCCGAGGCGGGTGGTTGCGAGGCGAGAACAGGCAGACCGGCGGCATTCCCTGGGGCCGATCGGACTCGTAGGTCACGAAGAAAGCTGTGTCGCCCAGCGAGATGAACGAGCAGGTGTAGTTGTTGGGGATCGGGAAGATCGGCAGGCAGCGCTTGTCGTAGTGCTCCATCATCGCGCCCCGGCCGCCGTCCCAGGTGCTGTCGTAGTAGGTCGCTCCGTACGAGACCTCGTAGTCCTGGCCCTCGACGAGCGGAGCCGGGGGCTTGCCATCGTAGGGCGGCAGGTGGGTCTCATAGTTTTGGAAGACCCGGTACATCGTCCAGTTCGACGTCCAGTACTCCGGATACTCGGGGTTGGTCGGCTCGCCTGGGCCTCGGGTGTACTCGCACTGGCGGTTGGCGCACTGCTTCGAGTGCGAGGAGTTGTGCACGCCGTAGGTGGCATAGACATCATCGGCCGCCCCGTCGTCCCGGGTGGCGGACTTGCTACAGGCGACGCCCCCCAGCGACAGGGCCAGGGTGAGGGCGGAGACAGGAACAATGGGCAGGCGGGAAGGGTGGGGCATGGTCAGGCTTCCTTATGAGACGACCTGAGGGACGTACTCGAACGTGAGGCCGGTGCCGTGGGCCGTGTCATTCGGATCCGGCTGCGTCAGCACCTCGTAGGCGAGGATGCGGAGCTGGTACATGAGGCCCAGGACGGTGTTCAGCCGCTGGGGCTGGCCTCTGAAGACGGTGTCGAGTCCCAGCAGGATCTGCATGTACGCCTGGTTGAACTCGTCCACCAACTTCCGCGCGCGCGTACCCACGGGGTACATGGCGGCCTTGGCGTTTGGCGTCATCGGGAACACCTGGCTCTCGTCGAACTTCACGTCCAGGCCGGTATAGGACCAGCTCGCGGGCTGGGGCTGGATGAGCTTCGCGCCGTAGTAGATCTCTCCAAAGCGGTAGAAGTGCGCGGGATCGCCGTCGTCGTCTGTCGGGGCGTTCGTCGCCCCCTCGCCCTCGGAGACAATGATGTTCACGGCGCGCTTCGCATCATCCAGGGAGGTGATGGGGAACCAGTCCGTCACCCGGAACCACTGGGACTGGGTCGTCTCCGGGGTGACCTGGGCGGACGCCGGACCCCAGGTGACCGGCATGGACTCGAGCATGCGGAGCAGGGCCGCGTAGAAGTCGCCGATGGTGGGGTACTCGCCCGAGGAGGCTGCCGGGTAGTCCGAGGTTCCTCCGCCCTTGAGCGGGAGCCGAAGCGGCTCTGTCGGTTGCTCGATGCGCATGAAGGTGTCGTAGATGAGCGACTTCGAGCAGGGCAGGAGGCCGACCTGCAGGTCATCATCCACCTGCATGGGCAGGGGGCCTGGGTAGCTCGGCACGAATCCTGGGGCGGCGAAGTGCGGCTTGCCGCCCAGGGCGACGAGCAGGTTCGCCGCGATCGTCATGTGCAGCATCTCCTCGCGCACGATGGAGGTGATGATCTGCGCAACGGCAGGGTTGCTGCCGGGCTGCAGGCTGTAGAGCGCCGTCAGGTAGGGCGGAATGGTGGAGTGCTCGAGCTGGATGGCGGCCTGGAGGAACTCGTGGAGATCCGCCTGTGTCCTGGCTTGCCGCAGCCGCTGGAGCAGGTTCTGTTTCACGCGGAGCATGGAGGTTTCCTTTCACCGTGCGGGGGGACGCGTCACGGCTTCTCGCTGCCACTCTTGACGGACTGGCTCTTCTTCAGGCGGGCGGAGACGGCCGAGGCGGTCTCCTTGTCCAGCGCGGGGATGGAGGCTCCCGGTTGGAGCGCGGCTCTTCGCTTCGAGACCTTGGGGGCCAGGGTGACGGCCTTGCCCTGGAGCTTGCGCAGATAGGCCAGCAGCGTCTGTTGCATGGCGGGCGGCATGTCGCGCGTCACGGGCATGAAGTTCGGGTCGTTCATGTCCAGGCTGAAGGCCAGCTCGATGATGGCGGCGTTGGCCGTGACGGCGTCCTTGTTGGACAGATCGACGAGCCGCTTGCTCATGACAGGGTAGAGGTTGCCGTACTGGGTGAGGATGGGGGCCACGTCCTCCCAGCTTGGATCGAGGTTCACCGCATAGCCGTCGCGCACGTGCAGGTAGACGGCGTCGAGCATGTGCTGCTGGCCGGTGGGGCTCTTCCAGCCCGCTGTCTCCTGGAGCGTGTACAGGAGGGTGTAGATCTGGCCATTCATGTAGGGAGCGGCCAGCGCGGGCTGCTTCTGGGGCGGGTCGCCGGCCTTCAGCTCTGGCGGCGTGTAATAGACGAGCCGCGCCCCCTGCGGATCCGTGGCCGTGACGGTCAGCGCGGTTCGTCCCTGGGCGAAGGCTGTCGTCGTAGAGGAGACCACGTCGAGCGGCCAGCCCATGATGGGAACGGGGATGTCCAGCGCCTGGTTGCCGGTGCCCTCATCGGGATCGGCGCCCGCCTGCGCCACGGTCAGGGCGGTGCTATCGAGGGGAGTGCCCCACTGCGCCGCATAGACAGACACGTCCACGGAGTCCGTGGGCTGGGGGTCGGGGTACTGGCTCTGTGGGTTGAGGCGCTGGACGAACTCGTCGGCGCGGACCAGGTAGCCCATCACCGTCTCGCGGGCCTTGAGCGTGTAGGACGGGCGCGGATCCTGGGCCACGGTGTGGATGAGGGCCAGCGGGTGGTCCTTGATGAGCGCCAGCGCCGCGGGAGGCAGCGGCAGCCGGACGATGCCAGCGGTGGTCTCCAGCCAGCCCGGCTCCTGGTAGGGAATGGCGCCGATCGTCACGAACTGGCTCGGGGTGAGCGTGGCGTCGGTGGGCAGGAAGGTGGGCTGCCCATTCGAGACGGTGTCGGCGACGGTCAGCACCGCCAACGACAGCTGGCCGAGGTCCGTCTTGACGTTCGCGTCGTCATCCAAGGGGATGGAATTACCGAGGTCGACGGAGACGGTACTGGACGCCATGTCGACCATGGCATCGAAATAGCTGAAGCCGGCGGGAAGCCCCCGGGGCGTTGAGGTGGGGGCGAAGCGGCGGCCCAGCACGAAGGTCTTCGGCTCGCTGGGCAGCGCGACACCCAGGGCTCCGACCACATTGCCGAAGGTGTAGCCCTGCGCCGCTGAGTTGTTGATGTAGTTGCGCCCGTACTTGTACACGCTGAGGCGGATGGAGAGCGCAGCCTCGGGGCCGTACCGTTCCACCAGGGTCCGCATCTGATCCAGCACCTTCGAGAGCACCTTCGGGGCCGGGTCCCAGACGAGGTTCTGCAGGATCGAGGTGTAGGCGGCGCCCAGCGACTGCTGGTTGGGCGCGGTCCTCGGCTGCCGGGTCATGAGATCGCGGAACGAGGCGGGCCAGAAGTCTCCCGCGACATGGCCGGCGCCAGTGCCGTCCGTCAGCCGGATGCCCAGGCCCCAAAGGGCCGAGACCATCTGCATCTGGGGATCGAGATCGACCATCTTTCCGGCTGAGCGGCCCAGCGCGTTACCGACGAAGAGGCCAATGGCCGAATCCTGCGTGGGGTTGGTGACCCAGGTGCCGTCTGCCCAGAGGGCTCCCTTGACCACGCAGTTGACCAGACGGAAGGCGCCAGAGCCGTCGGGGTTCCACCAGCCACCCTCGGACGGAGGAGGTGGCTGTTCGTAGGAGGGCTGCTGCTCCTGGAAGGAGGGCTTGAAGTCTTTGTTGGAGTAGTGCCGGACGTCGTTGTTGACCGTCGAGACATCGGCTTGGAACAGACCCGAGAACGTGATCCGGGGCCCCACCAGATAGCTCATCTGTGCCTCCCTCCCCTGCGCAGAGGGCAAAGCCTAACCTGTCCGGCGCTGCCTCCCAAGGACTCTCGTGGAGTGCTGCAATGCCTCTCAGAAAGGTTTCTCTGTGGCTCTTGGCCGCATTGTTGGGCACTCTGTGCGCCTGGGTTCCTCTCTGCCGTGGAGCATGCATGTCGCTGATCCACCCTCTTGGCCGGCTGTTGGTGGTGTCCTTCGTCGTCATGGCAGGGCTCGCGGGAGCAGAACCCGCTGGAACGGTCGAGGCCGAGCAAGAGGCGGCCCCCCGCAACTACGGCAACCTGCGCATCGGGGCGTCCACCTCCGCGCGCCGCCCCTCGCTGTGCCTGGAGCTGGCTCCGCTCGACAGGATTAGCGTGGAGGGCTGCGGCACGGGCTCTGGTTTCCTCCACCATGATCCGGAGCCGGAGATCGCTCACTTCCGCGCTCACTTCCGGCTCGCCTCGTGGAAGACCTCCGTGGGCTGGTTCCAGCCGAGGCTCAGCGCGGGTTTCGCCGAGCTGCAGGTAGGAGAGGACAGCGGCGGCTTCCATTTCAACGGCACCGGTCCCACCGGGGTGGAGACCGCTGGGCCCGAGGTGGGGGCCTCGTTGAGGGCCCTGCTGCCTGTCGCCGCTGGCGTGGAGCTTGTGGGCGAGCTGGGCATGAACATGGCCTACTTCCGCCATGCCCCGGAGCTGCTGCGCCCTCAGCGGGTGTGGCACCCGGGAGCCTCGCTCTCGGTGGGCGTGGGCTTCTGAGCGGTTTCCAGGGAGCAAGGGGCGGCTGAGATGGAGCCGGAGAGCTTGCAGGCGAAGCGGGTGGCGGTGGGGTGGGGGGCCTTTGGCGGCCTGCTGCTGGCGGCCATCCTCATCCCCTTCTTCCTCTTCGGCGAGGCGCTGGAGGAGGCCGCCCGCCGCTTCCTCGAGGCGCATCCTCCGGGTTGGCAGGCAGCGCTGCTGCTGGGCGGGCTGCTGGCCGGCGACACCGTCCTGCCGGTGCCCTCGAGCCTCATCGCCACGGCGGCGGGGGCGCTGCTGGGCTTCTGGCGCGGCACCGTCACGTGCTTTGCCGGGATGATGGTGGCGAGCGAGCTGGGGTATCAGCTCGGGGCAAGGGCCGGCGAAGCGGCCCTGAGGCGCATGGTGGGCGAGTCCGAGGTAGCCCGGCTGGTTCGCGTGGCCGGGCGCCATGGCCATTGGTTCCTGCTCGTCTTCCGCGCGGTGCCTGTGCTGGCCGAGGCGTCGACCGTCTTCGCTGGGGCCAGTCGCATGTCACGGCGGGGCTTCTTCACCTCGGTGGCGCTGGGCAACCTCGGTGTCTCCGCGACCTACGCAGCGGTGGGAGCCTCGGCCGCGGGGACGGGCTCCTTCCTGCTGTTCTTCGCGGGCATGGTGTTGCTGCCGGGCCTCGCGCTGTGGCTGGCGGGGCTCCCAGGCAGAACCCGCTCTCGGTAACTGCAGAGGCCTCCTTACAGGCTGACGCCGGCCGCGACGCTGACCGTCACCTCGTGCGTGGTGGGGGCGCGCGTCACGTCGACGCCCAGGGCGGGGATGGCGACGTTGCGCAGGTAGACGCGCAGGCCCGCACCCGGGGTCGCGTACGTCAGCGGGTCGCCTTGCCAGCGCGCCACACCCGCGTCCACGAAGGCGTTGGCGGTCAGGACGCCCCAGCCTGGCTTCCAGAGGGGCAGCTGGTATTCGGCCGTGAAGGTGGTGGCCTCCTCGGCCCAGAGTCCCCCCTGCACGAAACCGCGGCTCCCCATGCGCCCGCCCAGCAGGATGGTGTCGCGGAAAGGGTTGCCGTGGGAGAGCTCGAAGCTGCCCGAGAAGCTCAGGGTGTGGTCCCCCAGCACCGCGTGCGTATAGGTGGCGCTCGCCTGCACCCGCCGGTACGGCAAGGAACCGGCGAGGTCCAGCCCCTCGTCCACCTGCAGCCGCGCGTTCAGCCCTTCGTTGAAGAAGAAGCGGAACGTCTGGCCCTGGTAGTCGGCCGAAGCCGTGACGCCATACGCCTCGCCGCCAGGGGGCGGTGCCGTGGCGAAGCCATCGCGAGCCTTGGGGCGCAGGATGCGGCCGAAGAGGCCTCCGGACACGTTCAGCTCGCGCGTCAGTTGATAGCCCAGCTGGGCGCTCGCCTCGTAGCGAGCGTCCCGGTAGCTGTCGAGGACCACCTCCACGGGCACTCGCTCGCGGTCCGTCACGCCGAGGAAGGTGGACGCGCTCAGTGTCCAGTTGCTGCCTCCGAGGCTTGGGTCCCGGTAGAAGACGAAGCCGTTGCTGCCACGGTTGGAGTAGGTGCCGCCGGCCGCCAGTTGCTTGCGGCGGCCGAAGAGGTTGGTCTCCACGAGGAAGAGGCCCGCCTGCGTGCGGCCCTGGGAGCTGTTGAAGAAGGGCACGGGCAGCAGCGTCCAGCGCTCCACCACCCCCACCTCCAGCACCACGCCGGAGGCGCCCGGGCGCAGCGCCACCTTGGCGGCCGAGAAGAGGCGCAGGTTGATGAGGCGGCGCTCCAGCTCGGGCACGTCCTCGGTCGAAACGGGCTCGCCCTCCTTCACGCCCAGCGCGCGCAGGATGACGTCCGGGTGCGTACGCGTGTTACCCGTCACCTCGATGCGCTCGAGGGACCGCACCGTGGGCGGCGCCTCCGGCGTCGTCTCGTCGCGCTCGAGGGGCTGCGCCGCGGGCGGCGTCTCTGGCGTCGTCGTCTCGGCACGATCGATGAGCTGCTCCGCGGGTGGTGTCTCCGTCGTCGTTTGGGCGTGCGCGTATCGGGCCGGGAGGAGTGTGGAGGCGATGAAGAGCGCGAGGAGCGCATCCTGCGCTTGGGGACGGAGGGCGCGCGAGGCCAGGACATGCGCCGCCCGCATCAGCGCACCGTCTCGGGCGCGGAGTCGGCTGGGGCGGGGTCGAAGTCGCCCACCGCGCGCTCCAGGTCGAGCCGGGCCAGGCGCACGTTGAGCGACTCGGCGACGGCCGCCAGCTCCGCCTGCGCGAGGGCCGAGTTGGTATCCGACACCTCGAGGTAGGTCGCCGCGCCCAGCTCGAAGCTGCGCTTGACCTGCAGCGCGGACTCGCGCGCCACCGCCACCTGCTCCTGGGCCGTGGCGAGGTTCTTCTCCGTCGTCTCCAGGTCGTTGAGGGCGCGGCGCACCTCGTCCCGCGCTTTCTCCTCGGAGGCACGCAGCGTGGCGCGCGCCTCGGCGATGCGCCCGGAGGCCTCGCGCAGCTGCGCCTCGCGCAGGCCGCCGTCGAAGAGCGTCCACGACAGGCCCAGCCCCACGCTCCAGTTGCTGTTCTGGCCGGTGAAGCCGCCCGCGTTGCTCAGGTTGTAGGTGCCCGTGGCGGCAAGGTTCGGCAGGTAGCGCGCGGCGACGGCGCGGCGCTGCCCTTGCGCGACGTCCACGCCCACGCGCGAGGCGGCCACGTCGAGCCGCGCCTCCAGGGCGTGTGCCTCGGCGCTGGCGGCGTCTTTCTCGGCCGACTGTCCCACCGCCCCTTGCCCCTCGGGCGTCTGCACGTCGAAGTCCACGGGTCGGGCGAGCAGCGTGGCGAGCGCGCTCTTCGCGTTCGTGTACGCGTTGCGGCTGCGCACCAGCTCCTGCTCGGCGCGCGCGCGGTCGAGCGTGGCGCGCAGCACCGCGAGCTTCGGAACGTCGCCCACGGAGAAGCGCGCCTGGGCATTGCGCTCGAAGCCCCGGCGCACCTCCAACAACTGCTCCTGCACGGCCAGCACCTCGCGCAGTGAGGCGGCTCCCAGGTAGGCGCGCGTCACGCCGAAGAGGATGGCGCGCCGCGCATCCTCCACGCTGAGGGTGGCCTGCTTCTCCCCGAGGTAGGCATTGCGGATGGCGACGTAGCCCTCGGGGATGATGAGGCCCTGGCGCAGCGAGATGCTGCCGCCCAGCTGGTCCTTCTTCTGGATGGGGACGGACTGGTAGTCGGCCCCCACGGCCACGAAGTTGGTGGCACCGCCGGGCGGGTTGTCTGGGCCCACGGGACGGCTCGGGTCGTTCGCGGGGCCGGTGGGCGCGCCCACGTCCCGCACGATGTAGCTCGTGGGTAGCGTCAGGTTCGCCTCGGCCGAGTTGCGGGTGTAGCCACCCTGGGCCGTCACCTGCGGCAGGTACGCGGACCAGGCCTGGGCGGACAGCGTGTCGGCCTGGGCCAGGCGAGCGCGAGCCACCTCGAGGTCAGGGCTCTGGCGGTCTGCTTGCCGCAGCGCCTCCTCCAGGGTGAGGACGGGGAGCTGAGGCGCGGGCGTAGCGGCGGGCGCGGAGGTGACAACCGGCGCGTCGGCGGCAGGGCTCGGGGGAACTTGGGCCGGGGCCTGCGCAAGCAGCAGCCCGGCAAGGAGAGAGAGGGGGTGCATGGTGGGGAAGTCCTGAAGCGTGGGAAGAGAAGGGGGACGGAGCGCCCGGCGGCGGATGCGGCACGCCGGGCGCGGTCCAGGGGGAGGAGCGAGGTGACTACGGGGTGCTCGCCACGGGCTCCGAGTGCGCAGGGGCCTCGGCGGGCTGTGCGGCCTCGGCGTGGCGCTTGCGCGAGGCGAGGCCGTCCAGCAGCGAGTACACCACCGGCACCACCACCAGCGTCAGCACGGTGGAGGTGATGAGGCCGCCGATGATGACGAGCGCCATGGGCACGCGCGTCTCGGCACCATCCCCGCGGGCGAGTGCCACCGGCACCATGCCGGCCACCATGGCGATGGTCGTCATGAGGATGGGGCGCAGGCGCACGGGAGCCGCCTGCAGCAGCGCCTCGCGAGCGCTCTTGCCGGCCTCGCGCAGCTGCTGGGTGAAGTCGACCAGCAGGATGCCGTTCTTCACCACCAGGCCCATCAGCATGATGACGCCGATGAGGGCAATCATCGACAGGGCGTTGCCCGACAGCAGCAGCGCGCCGATGGCACCAATGAGCGCGAAGGGGAGCGAGAGCATGATGGTGAAGGGGTGGATGTAGCTCTCGAACTGCGCGGCCAGGATCATGTACAGCAGCAGGATGCCGAGCCCCAGCGCCGTGGCGAAGGCCCCCATCGTCTTGCCCATCTCCTTCGCGTTGCCGGAGAAGCCCCCGGTCACGCCCTTGGGCAGCTCCTGCGGGGCCTTCGCCGTGAGGAAGCTCATCCCCTCGCCCAGGGTGTAGCCGGGAGCGAGGTTGGCCAGCAGGGTGATCTGCCGCTGCTGGTTGAGGCGGTCGATCTGCACCGGGCCCTCGGACGGGGTGATGTTCGCCACGTTGCGCAGCTCCACCAGCTGCCCGCTCGAGGTGCGCACGGTGAGCTGTCCCAGGGCCTCCTGGGAGGCGAGCGTGGCATCGGGCAGGCGCAGCTTCACGTCGTACGTCTCGCCGCCCTCGCGGTACGTCATGAACTCATCGCGGCCGAGGTAGGCGCGCAGCGAGATGCCCACCTGGGCGGCAGGAACGCCGAGCTGCGCGGCGCGCTCGCGGTCGATGCGCACGTCATACTGGGGTTTGCCGCTGCGGTAGGTCGTGTCGATGTCGGTGAAGCCCGGGTTGGACTTCATCACCGCGAGCATCTTCTCGCTGGCGGCGGTGACCTGGGCCCAGTCGGTGCCGCGCAGCACGTACTGCACCTGCTGGGTGCGGCCGCCACCACCCACGCCAGAGCTGTCCTGCACGGACATCAGCACGCCCGGGCGCTGCGCCAGCGTGTCGCGCAGGCGCGTCTTGAAGGACTCCTGGTCGAAGCTGCGCTCCTTGCGCGGCACGAGGTTCACCAGCACCTCGCCCTTGTGGACCTCCTCGAGGGTGCCGCCACCCGCCGTGCTGAACGTGTCCTTCACGCCCTCCAGGGTGCGCACCTGCTGGGCCACGATGCCGAGCTCACGCTCGGTGTCCTCCAGGGTGGAGCCCACGGGCAGCTCGAGCGTCACGCGCACCGCGCCGTTGTCGGAGGCCGGGATGAAGGTGAACTTGAGGAAACGGGCCATGCCCAGCGTCAACACCAGCACGCCCACGGCGGCGGCCATGGCGAGGCCACGGCGGTTGAGCACCGCGCCCAGGGCGCGCCGGTACCAGTCCTCCATGCCCACCAGCACGCGCTCGATGGCGGCGCTCAAGCGGCTGGGGGTGTCGTGCCCATGCCCCTTGAGCAGGCGGCTGGACAGCATGGGCGTGAGCGTCATCGACACCGCGTAGGAGATGAGCACCGCCACGGCCACCGTGACGCCGAACTGGTAGAAGAACCGGCCAATCATCCCCTCCATGAAGGCCACGGGGATGAACACCGCCACGATGGCGAGCGTCACGGCGAACACCGCGACGGCGATCTGCCGGGTGCCCTCGAGCGCGGCCTGGACCGGCGTCTTTCCCTCCTCGAGGTGACGCACGATGTTCTCGATGACCACGATGGCGTCGTCGATGAGCAGACCGATGGAGAGCGTCAGCGCGAGCATCGTGATGATGTTGAAGGTGAAGCCCAGCAGCGCCATCACCGCGAAGGTGCCGACGACGGACACGGGCAGCGCGATGGCGGACACGAGTGTGGAGCGCAGGTTGCGCAGGAAGAGGAGCACGATGAGGACGGAGAGGACGCCGCCCAGCACCATGTCCACCTGCACCGCGTGGATGGAGGCGCGGATGCTGGTGGAGTTGTCGCTGACGGTGCTGACCGCCACGCCCTCAGGCAGCCCGGCGTTGATCTCCGCGAGCGACTCCTTGACGAGCTCGGCCACCTGCACCGTGTTGGCGCCCGACTGCTTGCGCACCACGAGGGCGACGGCGGCCCCCGAGTCCGAGCGTGCCAGGCCGCGCGCCTCCTGGGCGCCGTCCACCACCGCCGCCACGTCACGCACGCGCACCGGGGTGCCGTTGGGGCTGGCGAGGATGATGTTGCCAATCTCCGAGACGCTGCGCGCCTCGGCCGTCAGGCGCACGATGCGCTCGCGGCCCCCTTGTGTGGCGCGCCCGCCGGGCAGGTCCACGCTCTGCGCCTGGAGGGCCTGGCTCACGTCGCCGATGGCCAGCCCGTAGCCGCGCAGCCGCTGCGGATCGACCACCAGCTGGATCTCCCGCTTGCGACCGCCCACCACGCTGATGCTGCCCACGCCCGGCTGGCTCTGCAGCGAGGGCTTCACCACGTCCTCGGCCACGCGCGTGAGCTCCTCGATGGGCAGGGAGCCGGACAGCGACAGTGTCACGATGGGTGCCGCACCGATGTCGAACTTCTCGATGACGGGCGCCTCGATGTCGTCGGGCAGCGAGCGCAGCGTGGCCTGCACGCGGTCGCGCACGTCCTGGGCCGCCACGTCCAGGTTGGTGTCCAGCTTGAAGCTGATGATGATCTGGCTGACGTTCTCGAGGTTGATGGAGCTGACCTCGTCCACGCCGTTGAGCGTGTTGAGCACCTCCTCGAGCGGGTCGGAGACGTTCTTCTCCATGGACTCGGGGTCGGCGCCCGGCAGCAGCGTGGTGACGGTGACGACGGGGATGTCGACGTTGGGGAATTGGTCAACGCCAATGCGTGGGTAGGCGTAGAGGCCGAAGACGACGACCGCCGCCATCAACATGATGGTGAAGACGGGGCGTTTGATGAAGGTCTGGAGCATGGGAAGGGCGTGCGGCGAAAAGAGTGGGAAGGAAGAGAGGGGAAAGGCCGCCCGGAGCTACTGGACGACCTGGAGCGCGGTGCCGTTCTGGAGCGGCAGGCTCGCGTCGGCGACGACGCGCTCCTCGGCGCCGAGGCCCTGCACCACGCGCACGAAGCCGGGCAGCACGCGCTCGACCTTGACGTCACGGCGCTGCGCCTTGCCGTCCTGCACGACCCAGACGAAGCCCTGCTGGCCCTGGGCCTGGACGGCCTGCGAGGGCAGGAAGAGTCCCGCCTGGCCCGGCTCGCCTTCGGAGGCCACCGCGGCCGAGAAGTCGAGCTCCACGAGCGCCCCCGCGCGCAGCTGAACTCCCCCGGTCTCCTTGGCCGGGAGCACGTCGGCGAGCACCTCGACGGTGCGCGTCTGCGAGTCGATGGTGGCGCCCAGGCTCGCCACTCGCGCCTCGAAGGGAGCGCCGGAGGGGCTGATCGTGCCCTTGACGACGCTGCCCTGCTTCACGCGGTCCACGAAGGCCTCGGGCACCGGGACGCGCACCTCGAGTTCCTGCGTGTTGACGAGGCCGAAGATGGCCGTGCCGGTCGACACGTAGTCGCCCTCGTTGCGGTTGCGGCTGGTGATGACGCCGTCGAAGGGAGCGGTGAGGGTGGCGTCGCGCAGCACCTCGTTCGCGTTGGCCAGCGCGGCGGCCGCCTGGGCGGCCTGGGCCTGCGCCTGTCGGTAGCCCACCTCGGCCTTGTCGAGGGAGGCACGGGCGAGGCTGCCCGCCTCCGTGAGGGCTCGCGCCCGCTCCACCTCGGTCGTCGCGCCGTCGAGCGCCGCGTCCGCCGCCGCCTTCGCGGCACGCGCCTGATCGGCGGCGATGCGCGTGTTGGAGGTGTCCAGCTGCGCCAGCACCTGCCCGCGCTTCACGCGCTCGCCCACCTTCACGCTGACGCGCATGAGGGTGCCCGAGCCCTGAGCGCTCAGCGTCGCCTCCTGCTTGGAGCGCACGCTGCCGGTGGCCCGCAGGACGCTCGCCTCGAGCTGGGGAGCGGGCGTGAGGGCCTTCACACCCACGGGCTTCTGGGCCACCTGGGCTGCCGCGGGCGGGGGGGCCGACTTGCTGCTACCGCCACACCCAGCCGCCGCCACCGCCACTGCCACCACGACCGACTTCACGGACGCCTTCATTGTTTTGCTCCTTGTTCTGTGGGTCTGGCCCCTCTTGGGAATACAGACCTGATGACTGGATTGGTTTTTGGGTCAGTTCAGGGCACACGAACACCCCACGCCTGCGCGGTGAGGAGGTGCGTGGCGTTTCAGCTCGGATGGGGCGGCGCGGCGCGTGGAGGCGCAAGCCCGCGGATGAAGACGTCGAGGTAGGCGTCCAGCGCTGCTCTCAACGCAGCGGTGCCGTCCTGCGTCAGCAACTTGCCGGAGATCGCCCAGAGTGTCTCCACCAGACCGGTGGCCACCAGGTGGGGGGCTGCGACAGCCATCACCCCTTGAGCATTGCCCTCGGCGAGGATGCGCTCGAGAAGCGCCGTCTCCTTCTGCTGGAACTCGGGCAGGAGGCGCCGAGCCTGCGTGCCCAGCTCAAAGAGGGTCTCCATCTGGAACCGCTCCCTGTGAGCCATGCGCGAGTTCTGCTCCAGCTTGCACTGGATGAACGCCCGGATCTGGGCACCAGGGGTTTCGGCCCGACGCACGGCCATCTCGAACTCGGCTATCGACTGCGCACTAAGGAGCCGAAGGCACGCCTCGAACAGCTCCTCCTTGCTCTCGAAGTGAAGGTAGAGGCTGCCCTTGCCCACACCGGCGCGGCGGGCAATGTCCTCCATGGAGGCCTTCTTGAACCCGAAGCGGGCGAAGACCTCACCGGCGGAGTTGAGAATGGCGGTGCGAGGGTCGGAACTCATTGACCCAAATAGTAATCCGGTCAGTCAGTCAGCGCAAGTCCTCTTCTCCACAGTGCGGAAGCCCCCCTCCTGCGGGCCGCCTGAAGGCCGGTCGGGCATCCTGGCGCTCGAAGTCCGGCCCGTCCTGCACCCCGAGAAGTCATCCCATACGCCCTCACTCTGCGTAAGGTGGACACGAGGAGGGTGGCATGACGGGCTCTCGTATGAACACGCGTGATCGAACCTACCTTGAGCGCGCGGTCGAACTGGCGCTCCAGTCCGAGCGTGCGGGCAACCTGCCTGTGGGGGCGCTCCTGGTGCTCGATGGCTCCATCATCTCGGAGGGAGCGAGCTCGGTGCTGCAGCCCGTCTACGATCCGGGCGCGCATGCGGAGATGTGCGCGCTACGGGGAGTGGACAAGGCGCTGTGGCCGCGAGCGCGAGAGATGACGTGTTACAGCACGCTGGAGCCATGCGTCATGTGCATGGGCGCCCTATTGCTGCACGGGGTGGGGCGGGTCGTCTTCGGCGCGACCGACGTCGAAGGGGGAGCTGGAGGGCTGCTGCCCCACCTGCCTCCGTACTACGCGGGCACGAACGCCATGGAGTGGGTCGGTCCGCTCCTGCCCGAGGTGTGTGATCCGCTGTACCGGCGGACCGATGAGGCCTTCGCGAAGCTGCCCTGCGGGCGGGATGCGTTGCGCTCCAGGGACTCGTGAACCCATGAGCGCGTCCCCCGATATCCAGCTCTGAAAACCCCGCGTAGTACGCTCGTGCCCCATGCAGAAAGCCCTCTCCACTCTCATCGCGTCCGTGCGGGCCACGCACCCCGGCCAGATCCTCATCGTCACCGGCGCTGGCGTCAGCCACGCCAGTGGCATTCCCACCTTCCGGGGCACCGATAAGGACGCCATCTGGAAGCGCGATGTCACGGAGCTCGGCACCTACCGGTTCTTTTCCGAGAACCCAGCGGGCTCGTGGCAATGGTATCTCTCTCGGTTCGACAAGCTCGAAGGCGCGCGTCCCAACCCGGGGCACCTCGCCATCACCGCGCTGGAGCGATTTCAGCTCGCCCGGGGAGGCGACTTCCTGCTGGTCACGCAGAACATCGACACGCTGCATGAGCAAGCAGGCACGCAGCGGATGATCAAGGTGCATGGCAGCAGCGATCGCTATCGCTGCTCCGAGCCCGACTGCGCGCTGGGGGCGCCCGAGGGCTCCATCGCCGCGAGCGAAGTCGATCTCACCGCCTTCCGGAAAGAGCCGGTAGAGGCCAACGTGCCGCGGTGCCCATCTTGCGGCGGCTTGCTGCGCATGCACGTCCTGTGGTTCGACGAATACTACGCCGAGCACCGCAGCTATGGCTGGCAGGCCGTGTGCCGCTCCGCGGAAGAGGATGCGCAACTGGTCATCTTCGCGGGTACGTCATTCTCGGTGGGCGTAACGGACCTGGTGCTGCGCTCAGCGCGCATGCGCAACGTGCCCATCTTCAACATCGATCCCGCTCCGCGCGTCAGCGGCGATGGCGTCATGTCCATCTCCGCCGGCGCGGAGGTCGTGCTGGTCGAGGTGTGCAAGGCGCTCGGATTGGCGATGTCATAGACCCCTCGCGACAGGTAGCCTCGCCAGCTGCATCAGGCGCGCAGCCAGGTCTCGGCTTCCTCTCTCGAACGAACGAAGCGAATCATGTTGTGCGATCGATGTTCGTAGGCAAGCTCCTTGACCCGGTCGCCATGGACTTCTGGATTCGGCAGGACGATCGCCACGCGCAGTCGATAGTTCGAAAACTTCTGTAGGACCTCGCCCGCCAATCCGTTGCGGAGAACGAAGAACTCCGGCCCGAGATCTCCCTCGAGGAAGATGATGCCCTCCGCGCCAAAGCATGCGCCGATGGCGTCGGGAATGTCTTTGACGCTTCGGATGGAAATGCCCTGTTCAGAAGCAACGATCACTCTGCGCTCTTCTTGCATGGTCTCGTTTCTCGGTGGAACGGCTCATGGCAAGGGTACACCGAGAAACGGATGGGCGCGCGGCGTCCGGGCACCGCGCGCCGTGCTTGCCTGAGGCGCGCTACTTCGGCTCCTCCGGGGCTTCAGGGACTCCGGAACCCCCGACTCCAGAGGAGGGCGCGTCGCCCCAGCCCGCCTCGTACATCGTCTTCCACTTCCACTTGCCATCGCGTTTCACCAGGAGCCCAGCGTTCCGACCGCTCCGCTTCTTCCCTTCCGAGATCATGGTGAAGTCATTGGTGTAGGTGGCAAGCGAGTCCGACAACACGGTGATGGTGGGCTTGCTGGTCATCACCGTGTCGGCGGGCATGTGCGCGAACATGGACTGCATCATCTCCTTGTACTTCTGAAGGTCGTACGTCTCCTCCTTGGGGATGCCTTTGCGGGTATCGGTCACCCAGAGGGTCGGGAAGTCCACCCGGGAGATCGCCACATCGATATCGCGGCTCTTGATGAGGGCGTCCTCTTCCTTGAAGAAGGCTTCAATCTCCTTTTTGGTCTTCGATTCGTTGGTCGGCTTGCGGGTCCATGGCCCCATCATGTCCGGGTCCATGGACATGCCCGAGCCCCCTGTCTCAGGTGGGGGCTTCGGGTCCTTTGCCCAGGCAGGTGCGGTGAGCACGAGCGAGACGAGACACACTGCGATTCGACGCATCATGAGCGACGTCCTCCTGACGCGAAGGTGGAGGCGCTCCCATTCACGGACAATCAGGCCCGCTGAGGTCGCCTTGTCCCGAGGGGAGCCCCGAGCAGCCAGAGGGGCGCACTCCTAGATGTCGCCAACGCTCGCCCGCGCTTCGTCGCATTCCTCGCAGCCAGCGCCCGAAGGGTGGAGGAACAGGAGGGGGTCGCTCGCCAGCCGCTCGACGGCAACCCGCACGAGGTCCTGCGCGCGCACCAATCGCGCAGGCGCGTGACCCACCGGGCCTTCCGCCTGGAGCCCCGCTGCCCGCAGCCATGCATCCATCTGCTCGAAACGCTCGCAGCAGTGGTCGTTCTCGCCGTAGTCGATCCGGACGGGCCGCCCGTCCCGGAGTTCCGTGTAGTGGCGCGGAACCCGATAGGGGGCGCCGCCGAGGATCTCCGCGAGGTGCAGCATGGTGCTGCAGCCATGGCCCACGCCGAGCAACAGCACCTGCCCGTCGAGCGCGTGGATGACGCTGATCGGGCTTCCAGGCGAGGACGGGGGCAGCGTGAGCGGCGCGGAGATGATCTCGGCTGCCCGGGGTCCCACTGACGCGAAGCCGCCAAAGTGGTTGCTGCGGAGCACGCCCGGCTGACGCCAGAACAGCTCGGGCAGGATGCCAAGGCTCTCCGCTGCGGGCGTGGTTCGGGGGTCGAACGGTGTGTCATCGTCGCCGGTGCTCGAGGGCAGGACCAGTGTGCCCCGCGGCCCGAGCGCGTCGCGCAGCGCGGAGATCAATCCGAGGGGTCCGCCCTCCACCGGCCGCACCGCGCGGAAGGAAGTATGGACGAGCAGCACGCCGCCTTCGCGGACGCCCAGCGCGCGGAGCTGCTCTGCGACATGGGCTCTGCTGAGTTCGGGTCGCTCCATCTCGCTTGCGCTCATCCTGGCCATTATCGCGCCGGGCGATGCCTCCGTGAACAAGACGCTTGCCCAAGAGGAGAGGGAGCCGGATAACGAAGTGGCACTGAAGGGGGAGGACCCATTGATGCGACGGACGAAGAGGATCCAGGCACTGCTCGTGGCCGCGATGGCGGCGGGACTTTCGGGATGTGAGGAGCCTTCGGCGCAAGCAGGAGCGCGGACGACTACGCCCCAGTCCTTGGAGGGAGTCACCCGGGCGCGGGACATCAACACGCGGCCCCAGGGGTTTCCCGACTACGCGGATGAGGGCAAGGGGGAGATCTTCACCACGGCGGCGGGAGTGACCTTCCTGTCGCTGGACGATGGGGCAAGCGGCAACGAGCTCTGGAGGAGCGACGGGACGGAAGCGGGAACCCGGCGCATCAAGGACATCGCCCCAGGGCTGAGCTCTTCCAATCCCTCCCGTTTCGTCGAGCTCCAGGGCACGGTCTACTTCGTGGCCACCAGCGACTTCGCGGAGGTGGGCCTCTGGAAGACGGATGGTACGGAGGCGGGCACGGTGCTCGTGAAGCGCTTCCGGGATGGACGCGACCCGGAGCAAGACATCAGCGCCACGGCTGTCGTGGGCGACAAGGTGCTCTTCATCCGCGAGAGACAGCTCTGGAGCAGCGACGGAACCGAGGCGGGCACGGCCCCCTTCAAGGCGCTCTCGTCGGGGGAGGACTTCTACTCCGACTCCCAGCTGGTCTCCATGGGAGGCGCGGTCTTCTTCACCGCGCTGGACGCCACCCAGGGCGTGGAGCTGTGGAAGACGGATGGCACGCAGGCAGGCACCACGCGCGTCTTCGATCTGGTCCCCGGTGCTCTGAACCGCTCCTCCGCCGAGCTGGAGGCGGTGGGGAGCACGCTCTTCTTCAACGCGGGCAGCTCGCGCAACGAGCTGTGGAAGACGGACGGGACCGAGGCCGGGACGGTGCGGCTCGACAACCAGTCGGGAACGCCCTCCCAGCTGACGGCCTTCCAGAGCAACCTGCTCTTCGTGAAGAACAACCGGCTCTGGCGCAGCGATGGCACGAGCGTGGAAGCCCTCACGGGCACCGACTTCTCCTTGATCTACAAGCCGCAGCCCGTGGGGGGCACGGCGTTCTTTCTCTCCGCCGCTCCGGATGCCAACGAGCCGGAGCTGTGGAAGACGGACGGCACTGTCACGGGCACGGTCCCGGTGGGGGACTTGTGGCCAGGCGAGGCGCGCGGCTACCCCCACGTCTTCCGCGCTTGGCAGAACACGATCTTCTTCCTGGCCTCCGCGGGCGAGGGCCGAACCGGCCTGTGGAAGAGCGATGGCACGGAGGCGGGCACCGTGATGTTGAAGGACTGGGCCCAGGACTGGGACGTCATCCACGACGCCTTCTACGGCGGGCCCGTCCCCGTGGGCGCGTCGCTGTTCTTCAAGATCCGTGGCGCGCAGACGTCGACGGAGGTGTGGCGCACGGATGGGACCGTGGCCGGAACCGTGGCCATGGGGAGCCTCGAGCCTCGGACGAAGCACTCCGTGCTCTCGGTTCGCAACCTGGCGGTGATGCAGGGCTCGGTCCTCTTTCCGGCCGACGATGGCTCGGGGAACCTGGGACTGTGGAAGACCGACGGCACCGAGGCGGGGACCGTGTTGCTGAAGCACTTCGGCGTCCGCCCCGCCGTGGGCATCTCCCTGCCCCTGCTCGTTGGCACCACGCTCTTCTTCGTCACGGATGACGGCGTCCATGGCACGGAGCTGTGGAAGACCGACGGGACGGTGGAGGGGACGCAGCTGGTGAAGGACATCCGCGTGGGGCCTGGGGGCGCGACGATCCTGGAGCTCGTGGCGCTGGGAAACACCCTCTACTTCATCGCCGATGATGGCATCCACGGCGGGGAACTGTGGAAGAGCGATGGGACAGAGGCGGGCACCACACTCGCGATCGATCTGAACCCTGCCGCCAACGAAGGCTCCTACCCCGAGCAGCTGACGGTGGTGAACGGCTCGCTCTACTTTGCCGGCTCCGCCGACGGCACGGACCCGGTGCTGTGGAAGAGCGACGGCACGCAGGGGGGCACGACGCGCTTCCGGGAGCTCTACCCGCGGAACATGCTCGCGGGCGGCAACACCCTCTTCTTCATCACCTCGGACGGAGAGCTGTGGAAGAGCGATGGCACGGGGGAGGGCACGGTTCGACTGCGCCAGGAGTTGGGCGAGGTCAACGAGCCGCGTTGGGTGGGGGACCGGCTGTTCTTCGTCGCGGACGATGGGACCCACGGCCTCGAACCGTGGACGAGTGATGGAACTCCGGAAGGCACCGTGACGCTCGGAGACCTGAACCCAGGCAGCGCATCCTCCTTCGCGGGGGCGTTCACGCGATTGGGCGCGCATGTGCTCTTCGCTGCCTTCGATGATGCGCATGGCTTCGAGCTGTGGCGGACGGATGGCTCCGCGGCGGGTACGGCTCGGGTGTCGGACGCGCGGCCGGGGCCCACCAGCGGACTCTTCGTGCCCTATCTCCTGGATGATGACAGTCCGCTCGACCTGCTCGTGCTGGAGGAGCGCGGGCTGGTCCTCTTCGCGGGGATCGATGATCAGGCAGGCGTCGAGCCGTGGGTGACGGACGGAACCGCGCAAGGCACCGAGCGGTGGGTGGATGCGGCGCCAGGCGCGGGCTCATCGACTCCACTGGCCTTCTCGCGGCTGGGCGACCATGCGTTCTTCTTCGCGAATGACAGCGCCGTGGGCTTCGAGCCCCACCGCATGGTCCTCCCGGACCGCACCGTGCCCGTGCTGAACTGCCCGGCCAATGTCTCCACCACCACCAAGGCGGAGGAGGCACAAGTCGACTATGCGCCCGCCACGGTGACGGACCCCATCGGCAACCCGACGATCGCGTACAGCCATGCCTCCGGTGCCAGCTTCCCGGTGGGCTCCACGACGGTGATGGTGCTGGCCACCGACGCCAGCGGCAATCGGGCACAGTGCTCCTTCTCCGTCACGGTGGAGCGCGATTCCCAGGTCCAGAATCCGGCGCCCGAGACAGAGGACAGTGGCTGTGGGTGTGCGTCCTCCTCGGTGGGCGGAGGCTGGGCGGGGTGGGGCTTGCTGGCGCTGGCGTGGGCAGCGCTGTCTCGCGGAAGAGCGCTCGGTCGCATGTAGGCAGGGCGGCCATGCGGCTAGGGTGGATCCGGGAGGGCCTGCTTGTTACGCACTGAGGCCTTCCAAAGGAGCCGCTGTGTTCCGACTCGAAACCGACCGGGCGCTCATCGAGTCCTTCAGCCCGCGCGACCGCCGGGTCATCGAGATGCCCTCGGCCATTGCCTTCCCGCTCTTCGTTCGCGACTACCTTGCGTGGACGGAGACGTCCGGGGCACGGGTGTACCTCGTCTTCACCGCGCCCGGCAGCCGCAAGCCCATCGGCATCATCTTCCGCCGCGACTCACCGGACCGTGGGATTCCCAGCTCGCGCATCTGTGACTGGTGCCACACCCATGGCTCATCGATCGAGGTGGGCCTGCTCACCACCGACGCGACCAGCAAGCGCCGCGTGGGGGTGAGCCTCTGTGTCGACCTGCGGTGCAAGGAGAAGCTGGAGGAGGCGGCCGACCGCTCCGGACGCCACCCGCGTGCGGCCATCGAGCAGCTCAAGGAGCGCATGTTCCGCTTCGCTCACGAGGCGCTCGGCATCGAAGGTCAACCCGCGGCGTAGGCCCGCGGGCTGGCCGTGGCGCCTCGCCGGCTAGGTCCCCGGCGGTTTGCGCGGCAGGTCCGTGCCGAACGCCGCCTGGAGCAGATCGATGAGTCCCGGCCAGGCTTCGGCCGACAGCCACAGGCCTTCGGCGCAGTGCTCGGCCGAGATCGCCAGCGTCGAAGACTCGAAGAGCCGCGCCGAGACCACCCCCTCCTTCGGGAGCTTGCCGTCCACCTCCAGCACCTGCCCATCCCAGCGGATGCCTGGAGGCAGCAGCTTCTCCGCCAGGGCCCGTATCGCCGCCTGGCCCGCTCCCGCGCGCAGCACGCCCATCAGCAGCGCGGACCCCGCCGGCGACCCTTCCAACTCCACCTTGCCCGGCGTGCGCAGCCACATCTTGTAGCGCCCGGAGGCCAGCTCCAGGCGCTCCAGGGTGGCCTCCACCCGCAGGCGCCAGCCGCTCACGGACAGCCGCACGTCGTACACCGTGCCACCAGACGCCCAGTCGCGCAGCTCCAGCGCCTTCACGTCGCGCAGCACCTGCCGCGAGAGCGCCTCCACGCGGGGATGGGACAGGCGCACCCGCTTGCGCCCCACGTCGATCGCCACATCCGCCGCCAGCGCCGTGGGCAGTCGCTTCACCCAGTCGCGCGCGCCTTCCAGAATCTTCGTCGCCAGTGACTGCCCGGCCATCCTGCTTCCTCCGTGGTGCCGCTGCGGCTTCGAGCATGCCTGGGTTTTCCCTGGGATGGTCGGCCTTTCAGGCAGGCAGGCGGGCGGGCGGGTGACTGCCAAAGCCGCGTACAAGGTCGGACGTCTGAGATTGGGGGCCGGTCCGAGGGAGCGCGGAGGATTCGTCGGGCGGCGCACACTCCTGCCAGCGGAAGATGGGCGGCGAGCACCCCGGCAGGCAGGTTGTACCGTATGCCGCCACTGTCCCCAGGCCCGTCCGAGCGGCCCTTCGGACTCAAGCTCATCATCGGCTACAAGTTCACCAAAGCGACGCTGATGCTGGGCCTGGCGCTCTTCCTGACGGTCGCGCCCGAGAGCGCGGGCGCCCTGGCGAAGCACCTCGCCACCGAGCTCTCCTCGGGAGGGACGTTCATGCGCCGAATCGGAGCGTGGCTCGGGGCGCACAGCCTGGGCACCCTCGTGGCCGAGGCCCGGCTGGCGGCCTGGCTCGACGGGCTCACCACCGCGCTCGAAGGCGGGCTCATCTACCGGGGCAAGGCGTGGGGTGAATGGGTGGTGATCGCGCTGCTGAGCGTGCTCATCCCCGCGGAGCTCGTCTCCATGGCCCGGCGCCCGTCCGAGGCGAAGGTGCTCGTCCTCGTCCTCAACGCGGCCGTCGTCGCCTACCTCGTCTGGCTCCGGCTCCGGGCGGGAAGAGCCCGGAAAGAAATGTTTTAATTGACGTCCCCGAGTGGGTTCCCGCCGGGGAAGCAATTGCTCGCGAGGATGAATTCTTCTCGCGTGGCACCTTTCTTCCCTTGGCGTGTCTCATGCCCTGTTTACAGCGCGGGAGGCGGTTTCTCCGAGCGAGAGCGTCACAATGTTTCAGGGGCGAGGTAAGAACCGCCCACAAATCCAGACGGTCAAATTTCGCTTGCCAGTGTTCAGCATTAAGAGCAACTCTTTGGGCCGCCCTGTGCTGTGGATTGAACCCTGGTTGTCTATGAAATACCAGGAATTCCCATGCAGAGGTGATCTCGGGTGCGACTGCCGTTGCTTGGATTATCGAGGGATCAAATGGCATTGAGAGCTTCGTGGAAGGCATTGCTGCTGATGTCTGCGCTGACAGTCATTTCCTGTGGTGAGGAATTGACTGAACCCCTGACGCAGCCGGCGCTGGAAGCCGCGAGCACGGTGCGCCAGGAGGTCAACAGCCTCAAGAAGGTGCTGATCCTGGGCTCGTCCGTGAGTGGTGGGACCTCGAGCCGCGAGGCCGCGGCCGCGAGCGCCCTGGGGATACCGGTGGAGGTGGTCACCCCCGCCCAGTGGAGCACGATGACGGCCGAGCAGTTCATGAGCTACCGCGCGCTCATCATCGGCGACGGCACGTGCGAGCCAGGGGAGCGCGCGTTCCAGGCGGCCATCGACACCCGCGACAGGTGGGGAGCGATCGTCGACGGCAACGTCGTCATCATCGGCACCAACCCGACGACCAATGGCACCGAGCAGCTCGTGGAGAACGCCATCTCCTTCGCGACCGCGATTCCCAAGCTGACCGGCATGTACGTGGCGCTGGGCTGCGCCTACCAGGGCGCAGCGCCGAACACGCCGGTGCCGCTGCTGCAGCCGTTCGGAAATTTCACGGTGGCGGGTGCCGATTGCGGCGCCCATACCGCTGGGCACGTCTTCTCGCAGTACCCGGCCCTCGTCACGGAGGGGCTCTCGGATGGAGCGCTCAGCGGCAGGGAGTGCGCCGCGCGCTCGGTGTTCACCAGCTACCCGGAGCGCAACTTCTCCATCGCGGCGGTCGCGGTGGATGCGAATGGTTCGCTGCCCGGCTCGCAGCTCCACTTCGACTACGACTGGCAGGAGAGCTTCGCGGGCACGCCCTACATCCTCACGTACGGCACCGCGTCGCTGGGCCTGGGCTGCGGCGGTGACTCGAACCACGTGTCCTCTGGCGAGGAGTGCGACCTGGGGGACAACGGCAACGGCCAGCCGGCGCTCCAGCTCGTGCCGGAGCCGACGTGCTCCTGGTCGTGCCGCGAGAGCTGGTGTGGCGATGGCATCTTGGATCCCGCCATCGGCGAGGAGTGCGATGACGGCGTCCGCAACGGCCGTGAGACGGACGCCAGCGCCAACATCGGCGCGTGTACCGCGTTCTGCAAGATTCCCGACTTCGCGCCCCAGGACGGCCCGCCGGTAGCCCTCTGCCGGGATGTGACGGTCGTGGCCGAGTACACCTGCGGCGTGGAGGCCTTCATCGACAACGGCTCGATGGACGCGGACGGTGACCTGGTGGGCTGCACGCAGAGTCCGGCCGGTCCGTACGCCATCGGCACGACCTCGGTGACGCTGACCTGCACCGACGCCGCGAGCAGGAGCGCCACGTGTACCAGCCTGGTGACGGTGGTGGACCGGGTGGTGCCGACAGTGACGCTGGTGGGCCCGGTCAGCCAGACGCTGGAGTGTGGCTCGGCGTATACGGATCCGGGCGCCACCGCGGGTGATCTCTGTGTGGGGGACCTGACGGCGGCCATCGTTCGGACGGGCTCGGTGAACGCCCACACGCCGGGGATCTACTCGGTGAGCTATGACGTGGAGGACTCGGCCGGGAACAGCCCTGAGGAGGTGACGCGCACGGTCACCGTGAGCGACACGCTGCCGCCAGTGCTGACGCTCAATGGCCCGGCCAGCCAGACGCTGGAGTGCGGCACCCCGTACGCCAACCCGGGCGCCACAGCCTCGGATCTCTGCGCTGGAGACCTGAGCGCCTCCATCGTCACCTCCGGTGCCGTCAACGTCGCGCTGCCGGGCAACTACACGCTGAGCTACGCGGTGGTGGACCCCGCTGGCCAGGGCACCACCCTCGGCAGGACGGTGAAGGTCCAGGACACCCTGGCGCCCCAGCTCCAGGTGCGCCCCGGGCCGTCCGTGCTCGAGTGCAATGGCGCGCCCTACGTGGACCCTGGCGCTACGGCCTCGGACGTCTGCGCCGGCAACCTCACCCCGAACATCGTCGTCACCAGCAACCTCAACCAGACCCAGGCGGGCCAGTACTCGGTCACCTACCGCGTGACGGACAACGCGGGGAACGTGAGCACCGCCGTCCGCTCACTCACGGTGGGCTCTTGCGCCACCTGCATCAACGTCAACCTGAGCGACTACAACCTCTTCCTGCTCGGCGACTACAACGGGGGACACGACGTGGAGGGCAAGGTGGCCGTGGGTGGCAACCTCACCATGACGGACTTCTCGATGGCCCATTCGGTGCCGGACGGCTCAACGGCCCGCTCGGTGGTGGCCGGCGGCAACCTGACGCTCTCCCGCGGTGGTGTCTGGGGAGAGGCTTGGTACGGGGGGAGCTTCAGCGCCGACACCACGGTGGTCTACCCACGAGGCCGCAGCGTGTCCCAGGGCACGCCCATCGACTTCGCCGCCCGGTTCGCGGAGCTGCGCGGCCTGTCCACGAAGCTCGCGGGCCTGACGGTCAACGGCACCACGCGACGCGAGACGTGGGGCGGCGTCATGCTGCGCGGCACGAACGCCCAGGTGAATGTCTTCAAGGTCAACGCCAGCGCCTTCACCGGCGCCAAGCTGCTGTCCATCGAAGCGCCCGCTGGCTCGCTGGTGGTGGTCAACATCTACGGTGCCTCGGCCACCTTCACGGGCTTCGGGCACTCGTTCAGCGGCGGCATCAACCAGAACGGCATCCTCTACAACTTCGTGGACACCACCTCCATCACCGCGCAGGGCTACGGCTTCTGGGGCACGGTGCTGGCGCCCTACGCTCACGTCAACTTCAGCGATGGCAGCTTCGATGGAGGCCTCTACGCCCTGTCGCTGACGGGCAACGCCGAGGGCCACATCAACGTGCTGACCAACCGGCAGATCTGCCGGTAGCGGCCACGCCCGGGCTGGAGACTCGCGGTGTCTCCAGCCCGGCTTCCTGACTCACTCGAACTCGAGCGCGCGCTGGAAGTCGGCGGGGTTGGTGGCTGCGCCGCGGGCCGTTTCCAGGGTGATGATGCCATCGCGGTACAGCTTGCTCAGGTGCTGATCGAAGGACTGCGTGCCGTAGGTGTCGCGGCCCTTCTCGATGACGTCCTTGAGCTCGTTGGCCCGGTCCTCGCGGATGTACTCCTGGACGGTCTTCGTCTGGACCATGATCTCCAGCGCCACCGCGCGCCCCTTGTTGTCGCCACGGGGCAGCAGGCGCTGGGAGATGGTGGCCTTGAGGCTGTCGGCCAGGCGCATGCGCACCATCGCCTGCTCCTCGGCGTTGAACACCGAGACGAGGCGGTTGATGGTGCGCGAGGCGTCCGTGGTGTGAACCGTGGAGAGCACCAGGTGGCCCGTCTCGGAGGCCTTGAGCGCGATGTCGATGGTCTCCGTGTCGCGCATCTCGCCCACGAGGATGACGTCCGGGTCCTGCCGCAGCGCAGCGCGCAGCGCCATCGCGAAGCTGTTCGTGTCCGGGCCGATCTCCCGCTGGGAGATGGAGGACTTGATGTTCTTGTAGACGAACTCGATCGGGTCCTCGATGGTGAGGATGTGCAGGCTCTCGTTGCGGTTGATGTGGTCGATCATCGCCGCCAGCGTGGAGCTCTTTCCCGAGCCCGTGGCCCCCGTCACCAGCACCAGCCCGCGGTCCTGGCTGGCGATGGACTTGAGGACCTCCGGCAGTCCGAGCGTGTCGATGGTGGGCACGCTGGCGGGGATGATGCGCAGGATGACCGCGAGCGTGCCGCGCTGCCGGTAGATGTTCACGCGGAAGCGGGCGACCCCGGCCAGGCCGTACGAGGCATCGTGCTCTTGGAGGGTGTCGATCTGGTTCTTCGCGTTCGGATCATGAATGAGGTGGAGGGCCACCTCGCGGGTGTGCTCCGGGCTGAGCCTGTCCATCTTCAGCGGGCGGAGCACGCCGTTGACGCGATAGATGGGCGGGTCGCCAGGCCGGAAGTGGATGTCGGAGGCGCCGTTCTGCACGCCGACGGAGAGCAGCTTGTCGAGTGTTGCCTTGTCCAGGATTCTTACCTCGCGAAATGGGGGAACCCTAACATCTCGGGGCTCCAGTCCATAAGGCGGTGTCTTGGGTTCTCGTCCTGGACGGCGACAGGGTTAGCGGCGCGTGTCGCGACGCTTCTGCTGGCGGGCTTGCTCCGCTCGGAGTGCGCCACCGATGCGACGGCCAGCCACTTGCCTGGGTGCCGCAAGTGCGTGCCGTAGACGAAATCCACCTCGTGCATTACGGTTCCCCAGCCTATGTCCAGCCCTGCGTCGCCGGATGAGCTCCTCGAGCAACAGGTGAAGGAGCGAGGGGTGCCGCGCCATGTAGGCATCATCATGGATGGCAACGGGCGCTGGGCGGAGGAGCGGGGGCTTGTCCGGCTGGAGGGCCACCGCGAGGGTTCCTCCAGCGTGCGCGAAGTCACCCGTGTTGCGCGCCGCCTGGGCGTCTCCGCCCTGACGCTCTACGCCTTCTCCTCCCAGAACTGGGCCCGCCCCGCCGAGGAAGTGGCCGGACTGATGGAGCTGCTGCGCGAGTACCTGGAGAAAGAGCGCGCGGAGATCCTCGACAACAACATCCGCCTCGATGCCATTGGCGAGCTGGACCGGCTGCCTCGCTATGTGCGTGCGCCGCTGGACCGGCTGCGGGAGGACTCCGCGGGCAACACCGGCATGGTGCTCAGCCTGGCGCTCTCCTACGGCGGCCGCGAGGAGCTGGTACGCGCGGCGCGCCTGCTGGCCGAGGCGGCCGTGCGAGGGGAACTGAAGCCTGCCGCCGTGAACGAGGAGCAGCTGGAGCGCCACCTGTGGACGAACGGCTTGCCTCCGCTGGACCTGGTCATCCGCACCAGCGGAGAGCAGCGTATCAGCAACTTCCTGCTGTGGCAGGCCGCCTACTCGGAGCTGGTGTTCGCTGAAGAGCCGTGGCCGGCCTTCCGCACGCCGGCCTTCCTGGCCTGCCTCGCGGAGTACCAGCGGAGGGAGCGCAGATACGGGCAGACCTCCGCACAGGTGCGGGGCGGCGTCGTCGATCCTACCCCCTCCTGAGTTCAGGCCTAAAAGTGTACAGCCCCGTGGCGAGGCGGCAGGCTGCCGCGCCATGGGGTGGTGCTGACATGCCCTTCGACGTGCGGGAGATCCTCAAGTACCTCGATGAGGGCCACCACCCGGACGCGGGACCTCCGCGTTGGCTGCGGGAGAGCTGGGAGGACCCGGAGGGGTTCTTCGTCGCGTTGAGAGCCGCGCACGCGGGCCGCTCCGCGGTGCAGCCCAAGAGCCAGCCGGGTCAGCACTACGACCTCTTCCATGACCTGGTCCTCCGGCACTTCGACTCGGACCGCGTTGCCCTGCGGGCCTATGACAAGCTCCGGGGATGGCAGACGCTGAGCTACCGCCAGCTTCATGACCGGGCGTCTCGGCGAAGCGCCGAGTGGGCCGAGCAGGGCGTCAAACCCGGGGCGAAGGTCTGCCTCATCTACAACGTGGGAGTGGAACAGGTCATCTCTCTCCTGGCCGCGCTGCAGCTGGGCGCCTGCGTGAGCCTGCTGCCCACCCGAGGCATGAGCTTCGTGCCTCACCGCCTCGAGATTCTGCAGCCAGACCACATCGCCGCCGAGCCCCACCAGGTCCCCCTGTTCGAGGGCTTCGAGAAGCTCTTGCTACGCGGCCGAGGCGTGGCGACCCCGCGCTTCAGCTCGCACGTCTACGAGCCGGATGAGCCCGTTGGCCTGCTGTTCTCGCCGCTGGCGGATCCTCCTGACACGCCCGTGCCGCTTACCGCGGCCCAGGCCTGGCAGGGTGCGCTCTGTGACGGGATGCTCACCTTCGGGTTGGGCGTGGGCGATCACCTCGCGGCTCCCGGCCTCCACTTCCTTCAGCATCAACCGGCTCTGCTCTTCGCCGCGCTGCTGCGAGGCGCCACCTTCCTGCACCTGGAGCTGGAGGATCTCGAACGGGATCCGACACCGCTCTACACGCACCCCATTCACACGATGGGCGTCTGCCCGGAGCTGCGGGAGATCCTCCTGAAGTCCCGGAGCGGGAGCCTCGCGAAGGTCTCCCTCTGGTTCCGAAGCCCCGAGGAGCCACTCGACTGGAAGTCCTGGCGAGACTGGGTGCGCCAGTGCGAACTCACCGAGGCTCAGCACGCCAACGTCCTCATCGACGCCGCGGCAGGGGGCATGGTGGTGGGCTCCCTGAGGAGGGTGGGGGACATCCACGTCGATGCGTCCCCGGCCCCCGGGCGCACCTGGACGTTGAAGGACATCAACATGAGCGGGCAGGAGGCGCCGGGGGATGTCGGCGTCTTCACGCTGTTGCCCGACGAGGAGCGCCCGCCGGGCCACGTCGTCCTCTCGCGCGTGAGAGACCAGCACCTCTATGCCGCCACCCGCGACGTGCGGCGGGAGGGGCGCGTCTACCCCGCCGCCGAGGTGGTGACGGCCCTCCAGGACATGCCCTTCTCCGCGGGCGCCTCGGTGTTCCCGGTGCCAACGGGCGGCTTGCAGGGGCACAGCTACGTGCTGCTCGTGTTCACCGGAGCCGAGCTCCCCGCTGTGACAGCGCGAGAGGCGGGGACGCGCAGGGAGCAGATCCGCCAGCACCTCGAGCTCCAACTGGGCGCCGAGTACCTGCCGGACCGCATCGAGTTCTTCCCGCTCTATCCCCGAATGGCGAAGAAGGGCCTCGACGACGCATGGTGTCGCTCGCAGTACGAGACCGGCGCGCTCCACCGCAAGTCGAACCACCCGATCTTCCGGGCCATCACGGGAGTGCGTGGCCGTTTGCTGGAAAGCGAGGCAAGGTCGGGTGACGATGCGCGGGACCGGATGACCGGGTGAGCTGAGGGAGAGGTCTCATGGGTGCGCAGGTCGTCATGGGCGCCATGCTTCAATGCAGCTTCGGCGTGGCCCCCTCTTCGATGGTGGTGCTGCCGACAAACCACGTCTTGGGCTCCATGCCCGCGGCGAACATCATGGACAACGTGCCGTTGATGAACATCCTGCCGTTCGGGATGTGCCAGTCCCCCTCCAACCCCACGGTCGCCGCCGCGACCGCCGCGGCCCTGGGGGTGCTCACGCCCATGCCGTGTGTGCCGGTGACCACCGCCCCATGGATGCCGGGCGTGCCCACAGTGTTCATCGGCAACATGCCGGCCGTCGACAGCAACTGCAAACTCATGTGCAACTGGGGTGGAGTCATCCAGGTCGTGAGCCCCGGCCAGTTCGTGGTGATGGATGGCTGACGAAGCTTCCTCCCTTCCCCCTCTGGACGGTTCACTGCTCGAGGAGCCCCTCGAGGGCGCCCCGCTGGAGGAGGCGGATTCAGAAGAGCCGGATACGCGGGTGGACGACGTCGCCGACCGGGTGGGAAACGGCGACTACGCCGAGGCCGCGCGCATGGCCGAGGCGCTGTTGCGAGCAGAGGTCCGCGACGTACGGCTCATCAGCCCCTACCTCTTTGGGGTGTTCCACGAGAAGGGGCTCCAGGCGATGCCGGGGCTCTTCCGCTCCATCATCGTCACCCTGACGAAGAGCTGGGACGCCTTCGGCCCGCCGGAGAAGAAGGTCGTCCTCACCGCTAACGGCCTGCGCTGGTTGCTCAAGACGCTGAACAAGCACCTGCTGCACCACGAGAAGCTCAAGGACTCGCGCTGGAAGCAACTGGGCGAGCCCGCCAACCGCGCTCCCCTCGAGGAGGCGATTCCGCTGGCTGGCCAGGTCCTCGCGGCCCTCGATGAGACGCTCCCGGAGAGCGGCTGTGACAAGCCCTTCCGTGCCCTCGTCGCATGGCTGAATGATCACCTGCGCACGCTCCCAGCCCCGAGCGCTCCAGAGCAGAAGGCCTCCCCAGCTCCCGCGAAGCCTGCCTCGGTCTCGGAGCCGGAGCAGGAGCCCGAGGACGAGCAGGTGGCGCCGAGCACCACATCCCCCGTGCGGCGAGCGGCCTCATCGGCGCCAGCCGCTGAGCCGGGCCTGCCCATCTCGCCGCCCATGGCGCTGCTGCTGCGCAAGCTCGAGGCCTTCAACGTGCTCGTCGAGCGCCAGGACTTCCTCAAGGCCGGTGTCGTCGCCATGGACGTGCTGGCCACCGTCGAGCGGTTCGATCCTCGCCTCTACCTGCCGATGATCTTCTCGCGCTTCTACGCGGGCCTGAGCACGCACGCGGAGACATTCGAGCCCTTGCTGCAGAGCACCGAGTCGCTGGCGTTCCGCTCGCTCGATCAGCTCTTCCGGGTCGACCTCGAAGCCTTCCTGGCCCAGGCCGAGCAGGCGGAGGAGTAGTCATCCATGGTGGCGGAGCAGGGCAGGGAGCGTCTCCAGCGGCACGTTGCCGAGCGCATCCAGGACTTCGACATCCCGGCGCTGCTCTCCCTGCTCTCCAGGATGGGCTACGGCAGCGACCAGATCGAGTTCCGTAGCCACCGCACCACGGTGCATCAGCCCCACCTGCTGCAGGAGATCCAGTTCATCCCAGCGGACTTCGACACGCGGTTGGGCAAGGAGCTGCCCGCGCGCGTGGAAGTCACCGTGAACCTGGGCCTGCTGGGCATCCAGACGCCGCTGCCCTCGTTCTTCTTCCGCGAGATGGATCAGATCGATCCGGAGAAGATGGAGCGCTTCATCGGCTACTTCGACCACGTCCTGCTGTCGGCGCGCTTCCGAGGCCTCTTCCCGGAGCGGGACGAGTCGTTGCTGCCAGGGTGGACGGGCAAGGACTCCACGTTGCACCGGCTGCAGCTGCTGCGCCTGGCCAGTCCCAGCAGCCTGCACTGGCTGTGCTCCAAGGTGTTCCCGGAGGCGGAGGTGGCGGTGCAGCGCGAGACGAGCCGCCAGCGCATCGACGCCCGGGGCCTGCGGCTGGGCAGTGGGGCGCTCGGAGATGGGGCCGCCGTGGGAGGCTTCGCCAGCGTCCCCATGGGGGGCGTCATCGTGTGGATCTACCTCGATGGCTCGTCCACCGGGGACGGCAAGCCCTGGGCGGAGGAGGCCCGGCTCCGCCTCCACGAGCGCATCCTCCCGTACCTCGTCGATGCCCTGGCCCCGGTGACGGTGATCCTCGTGCTGAGGGATCAGCAGGGCTTTGCCCAGCTCGAGGACACCAGCTACCTCGGCTACGACCCCATCAGGGGCGGGCCCGAGCACGCGCGACAGATCATCCTCTTCTCGGGCATTCCCTCGAAGGCGCGAAGCACGCGCGAGCGCTGATCAGCCTGTCGAAAAATTGACCGGGCCCGAAGCCCAGCTAGGGTTTTGTGGCAATCCATCAGCATGAGCGCGTCCGAGCATTGGGCGTGGTGGGGTCGAGGCGGGGCAGGGGCGCGTTCTGATTCCGGGAGATACCGTGGCAATCCAGGACGAGCTGCCCAAATCACGCATTACCCTGACCTATCGTACGACGATCAACGGCGAGCCCGAGACCGTCAAGCTGCCGCTGCGCCTGCTCATCCTGGGTGATTTCTCCCTCGGTACCTCGGCGGACCGCCGGGAGAAGGACGAGAACGGCAAGGACAAGAAGAACGAGGCCGGTGACCTCAAGGAGATCGACCTCGAGGCGCGCCGCATGCGCACGCTCAACGGTCGCAACCTCGATGACGTCATGAAGGACATGAAGATGTCCCTCAAGCTCGACAGCATCACCAACTTCATCGATGAGAGCGGGCCGTTGCCGGTCGAGCTGCCGATCACCCGGATGAAGTCGTTCCACCCGGATGAGATCGTCCAGCACGTCCCCAAGCTCAAGGCGCTGCTGCTGCTGCGCAAGCTGCTGGCGGAGATGCAGTCCAGCATCGACAACCGCAAGGACCTGCGCAACGCCATCTACAAGCTCTTCGAGGACGAGGCGCAGCGCAAGGCGATCGCCGACGAGCTGGCTGCCACCCACAAGAGCCTGAAGCTGCCGGCGGGCAAGGCCCCCGATGCCCCCGTGACCCCCACCACCTAGCGCTGGGACGCGTCCGCAGCCCCCTTATCGAGAGAGAACCCGAGGATTCGCCATGGCCGGAGAAGTGAAGAAGTTCATCGAGAGCCTGAAGTTCGAGCCTCTCACCGAAGAGCAGCTCAAGGTGTCGCTCATCAAGGATGACTTCACCGAGAACACGGACATCACCAAGCAGCTGGAGGAGAAGAAGCTGAAGGACAAGGAAGCCGATGCAATGCGCTTCCTCTCCAGCCTGGCGGCCCTGCTCCAGAACGTGGAGCCGGTCGCGCCCGCCGACCCCAAGGGCAAGGCCCGCTTCGACAAGGGCCGGGTGGCTCGGGCCATCGAGAAGATCGATGACCTGATCAACCTCCAGATGAACGAGATCCTCCACAACGAGAAGTTCCAGCAGATGGAGGCCGCCTGGCGTGGGTTGGAGGACCTGGTCACCAACACCAACTTCAAGGCCGATATCACCATCGACCTGCTGGACGTGGAGAAGAAGGAGCTCGCCCAGGACTTCGAGAACAACTCGAGCAACATCTTCTCCAGCGCGCTCTTCGAGAAGGTCTACATCCAGGAGTACGATCAGTACGGTGGTCGTCCCTACGGTGTGATGATCGGCCTGTACGAGTTCGACTCGACGCCCGCCGACCTCAAGTGGCTGCAGTTGATGGGCAAGGTGGCCAACGCGGCCCACTGCCCCTTCGTGTCCTCGGCCAACTTCAAGTTCTTCGACGGCGCCTACAAGAAGGCCCAGGACGTGGAGGCCATCAAGGACCTCGACGGCCATCTGGCGCATCCGAAGTTCAGCCGCTGGAACAAGCTGCGCGACACCGAGGAGGCTGCCTACATCGGCCTGACCTTCCCCCGCTATGTCCTGCGCTCGCCCTGGCACCCGGAGAAGAACCCCTGCGAGGTGCTCAACTTCGAGGAGGACACCCGGGCTGACAACAAGTCGATCATCAAGCTCGAGAGCTTCCCGACGGAGGACCAGAAGGCCATTCGCCGCGTCGAGGAGGACAAGATCTCGGACCCGGAGGATCCGCGCAAGGATCCGAAGAAGGACCCACGTCAGATCGACCAGTCCAAGTACCTCTGGGGCAACGCGGCGATCCTGTTCGCCCGCAACATGGTCAAGGCCTTCGAGATCGCCGGCTGGTGCCAGGCCATCCGCGGGCCCAAGGGCGGCGGCCTCATCACCGGCCTGCCGGTGGACACCTTCCCGCTGCGCGGCCAGGAAGAGATGATGCCGCCGGTGGAGATCGCCATCCCGGACTACCGCGAGTACGAGTTCGCGCGAAACGGCATCATGCCGCTCGTCTATCGCAAGGGCTCCGGTGACGCGACGTTCTTCAGCACCCAGTCGCTCAAGGTGACCAAGCGGTTCAAGGACCCGAAGGACTCGGAGAACTCGCAGCTGGTGGCCAACCTGGCCTACACGTTCTCCATCACGCGGCTGGCGCACTACATCAAGTGCATCATGCGCGACAACATCGGCAGCACCGCCGACGCCGTCTACATCCAGCAGCAGATCGAAGCCTGGCTGGCGGGGTACGTGACGACGGTAGCCAACCCGGACGACCTCACCGTGCGCCGCTTCCCGTTCAAGGCCACGAGCGTCGAGGTCATCTCCCGTCCCGGCGAGATCGGCTGGTACGACTGCAAGGTCGCCGTGCTGCCGCACATCCAGTTCGAGGGCCTGAACGTGACGCTGATGCTGGAGTCCCGGCTCGGCTGATCCCCATCGGAACCCCTCGCCACAACCATCTTCGTAGGAGTGGGAAATGCCTCAATTCTCCCGTGCGCTCGACGTCTACCAGGGCTTCAACTTCAAGAAGGACAAGCAGTCCCCCATTGGCTACATCCTCTCGATCAAGATCGGCGATCAGGACCTGACCGCGGACCAGGAGACGCTGAAGGATCCGGAGCAGCCGGCCAACGCGCTGGCCGACAAGGTCGTGGCGGTGCTCAACCACTACCTGTGGGAGACCGGTACCACGGACGCGATGTACTTCTCCGGCCAGGTCTCCACGGCGAACAAGCAGAAGCTCGCCGAGATGATCCTGGGCTCGTTCTCGAACATCCAGGTGGCCTTCAAGTACGTCGTCTACGAGTACGATCCGCTCGCGAAGAAGTACTTCAAGTCCAACTACGTGGACGCGGTGGTCAACGGGCTGCTCGAGAAGAGCGGCGACGAACTGAACATCTCCGTAGCGGATGACCCGTCCGCCGAGGTGCAGTCGCCGAAGAACTACACCTTCCAGATCGGCATCAAGCCCCAGACGACGGAGCAGTCGGTGAACATCGCCACCGCCTCTTCGAAGAACATCGTCAAGCAGTGGGGCGTGACGGAGACGGCGTAGCCTGAGCCGCGCCTGAGCATGAACGAGCCCTGGAAGTTCAAGCTCGCGCGCGTCCATTGGGAGGTGGGGCAGACCCTCCTCCCGATGCACTTCACCACCCAGGAGGAGGCGCTCAAGGCGGAGATGCGGCTGCACGCCGCGCTCTCCGGGCTGCCCTCCTATGGGATCGCCGAGCTGCGTTGGGACAGCACGCAGCTCGGCGAGGGCTTCATCGCCATCTCGTCGTTGACGGCGGTGACGAAGGCGGGCTTCGTCATCCATGTCCCGGGCAATGCGACCGTCGAGCGCTTCCCGTTGGACGACAAGGGCCGGCCGGAGCTCACCCTCTACCTCCATGTGCTCAGCGGCACCCGCACGGAGGAGGCGGACGCCAAGCGCATCCCGCTCTATGCCAAGGATCCCCTGGGCCTGGAGCGCGTCATCCACGAGCTGCAGCTCTCCATCGATCCGCAGCTGGATGGCTCCATCGACTCGTTGGAGCTGGCGCGGGTGGAGCAGGGCAAGGACAAGCAGTGGCGCCTGGTGGAGAAGTGGGCACCGCCGCTGCTGCTCGTCGGGGCCAATCCGCTGCTGGACTGGCTGCTCGATGACCTGGCCCCGTTCTTGAGCGGGGTGGAGAACCAGCTCCGCGCCCACTTCATCGACGACATCAACCTCAACCAGCACCACCGCAACAGCGCTGGGCGAGTGCTGTGCGAGGTGCATCGCGTGCTGGCGATGCTGGCGGACTTGAAGAAGGGGCGCGTCTATCTGCACCCCTATCACCTGTTCGACGCGCTCCGGCGCCTGTACTTCGAGACCTGCTCCTACCTGGGAGAGCTGCCCAGCCCGAAGCTCCCCGTCTACGAGCATGACTGGATCGGCGAAGGGCTCGCGGAGTGGTACCGGTTGCTCGAGCAGGGCTTCAGGCCCGAGGTCACCCGCTCCACCTACCAGCCCTTCGACTTCCGGGAGGGGAAGTTCATCCTCTCTCCGTTGCCGGAGGAGGCCCGCTCCGCGTCCGACATCTACCTGCTCGTGAAGCGTCGGGACGGCAAGAAGGTCTCCATCGATGGCATCAAGGTGGCCAGCCCTTCTCGGCTCTCCACGGTGCGCCGCATGGCGCTCAAGGGGATCCAGCTCAAGCCCGTGGAGTACGTGGCCTTCCCTCATGGCATGGACGATGACCTCGACTGGTACCAGCTCCAGATCACTCGGAACGAGGAGTGGACGCAGCACGCCCTGAAGGAGAACGGCCTGGCCTTCTTCCCCACCACGGAGTTGCACCAGGACAGCGATGTCTCGCTGTTCTGGCGCGCGTGAGATGGCTCGCAAGTCGTTCCTCGACAAGTTCAAGGGCGACAAGTCCGGACACAGCGTCCGGGACAGCCTCACGCACGTGATTCGCAACATCGAGGCCGTGCTGAACACCAAGTCGGGCTACGGCTACTTCGTTCGGGACTTCGGGCTCGGGGCCTACACCGAGAAGTATGGCTCACGGGATCTGCTCAAGACGCTCGTCGAGGAGATCCAATCGGAGATCGAGCAGCACGAGCCGCGCATGAGCGAGGTGTCGGTGGAGCTCAAGGGGCGGGATAGCGGACTCTGGCTGCACTTCGAGTTGAAGGGGGTCGTCAACGACCAGCCGTGCAAGCTGCGGCTCTCCTTCCACACCGTGAGCGGCTTGGTTCGCGTCGAGGAGAGCGCTTGATGGAGACCGGCTTCACGGACCGGCTGGTCCCCACCCTCAAGCTCACCCTCGCCGGCACGGAGCACACCATCCCTTCCGGCAACGTGAGGACCTTCGAGCTCGACCTGTGCGGCTGGGGGCTGGAAGGCTGGGTGGAGTTCCTTGTCGTCGATGATCAGGGACGAGGGGGGAAGCAGAAGGACGAGATCCTGGCGGACTTCCTCGAGGCGGACCTGGGCGAGGTCTCGCTCGAGCTCAAGGCGTCCTTCACCGACTCGCCGACGATGCCGGAGGTCACCTCCCTGCAGGTGAAGGGCCTCATCATCGACAAGTCGCTCACGGAGATGCCGGCCACGATGGCGAAGGGGGCGCCGCTCCTGCATCGTCGCTACAGCGTCCACTTTTGTGACGCGGCCCGGCTGCTGTGGCGCCAGCACCACCCCACCGTCCTCTACACCAGCAAGACGCTCAAGGATGTGTTCGACGCCCACAAGGGCGACAAGATCTCCCTGACGTATGACTGGACCGACGGCTTGGAGACCTCCTGCCCGATGATCTTCCTCGGGCTCGATCCGGACTCGGGCGCGAGCTTCTATGACTTCATGCTCTGGTACGTCGATACGCGTAACGGCGTGCTGAGCTACGACTACACGGAGCAGGGCTACAAGCTCTCCGCCGCCAAGGATGCCTCCGGGACACCCCTGGACCTTCGCCCCGAGGACGTGGCGGAGGTGGAGGTGGTCTTCCCGGAGGTCATCCGCCACGACGTGACGGTGCTCAACTCCTACACGGAAAGCACGGCGACGGAGGCCATCACCCAGGAGCAGGCGGTCTCCGGGATTCGACAGGACATCCTGCTGCGCACGCCCATCGCCGACGAGGTGCAGGCGCGGGTGACGCTGGAGACGGCGCGGCTCAAGATCCGAGGGCTGGAGGTGGAGCTGAAGTGGCGGCGCCTGCCAGCCGCCTCCTTCACGCCGGGGATGCTGGTGAAGCTGCCTGGCACCACGGGGTTCTCGGCCGCGGGAGTCCCTGCCTCCGAGACCTTCCGCGTTCGCCGGATGCACCTGCGCGGTGAGGCCATCGAGGCCGGAGCGGACTCGGAGCACCAGGGCACCACCGCTGGCTACCACTTCTCGATGAGCTCCCGTCTGGAGCGCAAGGACGAGACCTACGTCGAGCTGCCCGAGTACAGGGCGCCACGCTATCCGCGCTACATCGAGGGGAAGATCGTCAGCGAGGTGGGCGAGGACACCCACGAGACCTGGCAGGCGTACACCGACTCCGAGACCTCGGTGGACAGCTACAAGGTGAAGATCCCCCTGTGGGAGAACCAGATCATCACCGTCCCGTTCAACGCGAACCTGCAGCCGGGCCAGTTCTACTTCCCGGCCTACAAGGGCTCACGCGTGCTGGTGGCGATGGACTTCCAGCAGGCCTGGCTCAAGCGCTTCCTCGACTGGCGCGCTGGAGCCCGTATGCCCTCGGATGGGCAGGGCGTGCAACTGCTCATGGGCAAGACGACGACGAGCGGCACGGCGATGAAGCACTACTACGAGGACGCCAAGCCGGTGTTCCAGCTCCAGCGCATCAACGACAAGGACACGGCGAAGATCGAGGTCAAGGAAGGCTCCCTGCTCATCCTGGTTCAGGAAGAGCAGTCATGACGGTTGGCGAGGGCTCATGGGCACCCTGGTTTGCAAGATCGAGCTGGACAAGCAGAAGGGCATCACCGTGACGGTGGAGAACGCCGACGGGAAGATCACCCAGACGGTGACCATGGACGGCACGACGATGACGCTCAAGGTGGCGGGCGAGTCGGACACCAGCACCGTCGTCCAGAAGGCCGACAGCATCGCCGTCACCTGCAAGACCTACACGCTCGACGCCGAGACCATCACGCTCACCTCCACGAAGGCCTCGAAGTGGACGAGCCAGGACACGCTGGAGGTGACGAGCACCAAGGACATGACTTTCACCTCCAGCGCCAAGCTCACGCAGAGCGCCACCCAGGACGCCAAGCTCTCCTCGAGCGCCAACGTGAACGTGGAGGCGACCAGCAACCTCACCATGAAGGGCATGGCGGCGGCGATGTCGGCCACGGCGGGGGAGGCGAAGGTGGATGGGCTGACGCTCAAGCTGAGCGGCCAGAGCCAGGCGGAGATGGCGGCGGCGATCGCCAAGGTGACGGCCCAGGGCCAGCTGAGCCTCGAGTCGTCGGGCCTGGCCAACCTGAAGGGCTCGATGACGACGGTGGGCGGCTCACTGGTGAAGCTGGGCTGACGGCGAGGCGCCGGGAGGAGGGACCGTGAAGGACTTATCGGAGCGAATCTACCTCGACTACCTGTCCGAATTGGACGGGCTCGAGCGCTTCCGTCAGCGCTTCCAGGAGCGCCACCCCGCCATCCCGCTGGAGCGCGAGGACCCGGACGTGCGGCGCCTCATCGAGGCGATGGCCTATTTCTCGGTGCAGACGCGCAACGCCACGATGAAGAACCTGCGCTCCACGTGGCGCCGGCTCTTCGCCGGCTTCTTCGACTTCCTGCTGGAGCCGGTCCCCGCGTCGGCCATGATCCAGGCGTTGCCAGGGGAGCGGATGGCCGAGGTGGTGGAGCTGCCACGCGGCACGGAGATCCGGTTGGCGCCCGCGGACGGAAAGGCGGGTGCCTTCCGCCTCCAGCGGGATCTGCGCGTGCTGCCTGTCTACATCGAGCGCTCGGAGGTGGTGCGGCGCGAGGGAGGCTTCCGGCTCATCGTGACCTTCCGGTCTCGCTTCACGCGCCCGGACCCCGTCGGTGTCCTCAGCCTTCACGTTCGCCACCTGGATGAGTACCGGACGTCGCTGGCCGTCTTCCACGCGCTGCAGAAGTCCCTGGAGCGGGTGAGCGTCGTCTACAACGAGCCCGCGGACGCGTACCAGAAGGGGCTGCTGTGCAAGGAGGTCTCCTTCAGCCGTGCGCCGCCCGCGCCGGATGACGCGGTGGCCTACTCGCACCCCCTCCAACGCCTGCGCTCATTCTTCCAGTTGCCCGAGCAGCAGCTCTTCGTCCACATCCAGGTGCCGACCAGCCCGGTGGACTGGGAGCGGTTCTCGCTCTGCTTCGATCTCAAGTCGGACTGGAGGACGGGCAACTCCCATCACCCGGACTTCTTCGTGCCCTTCAGCGTGCCGGTGACCAACCTCAAGCGCGAGCCGGCCCAGGTCATCACCGCCGATGGCACGCGCACCGAGTACGCCATCCGGAGCGTGAGCACCGGGCGCGAGTTCAGCCTGCACTCGGTGCAGGGGGTGTACGAGCTGACCAAGGCAGGGCGGGCGCCGCTGCGGCCGAGCTACCTTCCGGACGTCAATGCGGACGCACGGAAGCCGGGCGAGCAGTCACCCAGCTATGAGATCGACGAGACGATCGATGCGAGCCTGAACGCGCACCAGAGCCTCATCGTCCACATGCCCGAGGCCTTCACGACGCCGCGCAAGCTGCAGGTGGAGGCGCTCTGGTATCAGCCGGGGTTTGCCCCCGAGGCGTCGGGCCGTATCAAGGCGACGCTCCCGGGGCGGCACATCGATGGGCTGGAGTGGCAGGTGTCCGGTGAGGTCAAGCAGCACCTCGACAGCCACCTGCAGCACGACATGTCCGCGCTCGTCCATGTGCTCTCCATGCGGACCCGGTCGACGCTGACGCGCGATGACCTCATCGCGTTGCTCAACTACCTCGGCACGCCCATGGAGAGCCCGTTCCGCAGGGTGCTCCCCTGGTTGCGCGATCTGACGGTCACCACCCAACCCGACGGAGCGCTCCGCGGCACGGGAATCCAGCACCTCTACAAGGCGGAGTTCGACGCGTTCGACCCCAGCTTCGAGCCCCTGGTCGTCTGCTTTCTTGATCAGGTGAGAGAACTGCTCGATGTATGGAATAATGAGGCAACGGTGGAGCTGCGGGCCACCGTCGCCGGTCGAGAGCTTTTCCCGCCGAAGAAGTCGCCATGAATCTCGAGCACTGGAAGGCCATCCTCGGAACGTACCGGCAGGGGAACGCGCTGATCGAGAAGCTGGTGCCGTCGGCGGCGCAGGTGAAGCCCGAGCGTCTGAAGTACCTCCAGGAGCAGCTCATCGAAGAGCTGCTCAAGCTGCAGATGGCGCTCAGCGTCGACATGCGGGCCGACCTGGTGAAGGACCTCCTGCGGCCGCTCACCTACCTCTTCGATGAGCTCGTGCTGCGCAGGCTGGAGGACAAGGACCCCTCGCTGTGGCCGATGCTCCAGAAGCACTTCTTCGAGCTGGACTGGGGCGGTGACCACTTCTTCGAGTTCACCGAGGAGATGCTGAGGCAGCCGGGCACGCCCATCCCGGTCTACGAGATGCTGCACTTCTGCCTGGGCGCGGGCTTCGTCGGCCGCTATGCGAGCTGGCCGGCCAAGATCCTCGATTACATGAAGGAGCTCTCGGCCCGCATCCCCAAGCCGGCCGCGGTCACGCCGCCGCCTCCGCTGCCTCCCGCGGAGCCTCTCCAGGCCTACGATTTCCCCCTCCGGTACTACGTGACGACCGGTTTCGTGATTGTCTGTCTGCCGGTGGTATTGTGGGCGCTCTCGAATTGAGTTGAGGGCGCGGAGATGAGGGAGCCGAGCATGCCCCCCAGGACGGCGGTGGCACCGGCGGCGCTGCTGGAGGAACTGGTGCGCGTCATCGCGGCCAGCCCCAGCTCGACGCTGGAGAGCCTGCGTGCCCTGGTTGCTCCCAGTCCTGATGGGGTGCGCCCCTGGTCCTTGGCGCCAGAGGCATGGCGCGCGCAACTGGTGGAGGAGATGACGGGCGCACGCCGTGAAGGCGTGGCATTCCTGCTCGCCGACGTGGTGCAGGGCGTGTCCGCCCTCTACCCGGATAAGGCGGGGGCGTTGCCCTCGCCCAAGGAAGAGGAGAAGGGGCGCGCGAAGATGGCGAAGCTCCTGGACCAGCTGGAAGACATCCTGGAGGCGATCGATCTCTGGGATGTGTCCGCCGACCCCTTGGCCGCCAAGGGTGGGAGACGGGGAGGAAGCTGACGGTGGGGGCGCTCCAGAACATCTGGACGGCGGTGCGACCGCACCTGGGTTGGATTCTGCTCGTGCTGGGGATCCTGCTCGTCGTCGTCCTCGCGCTCACCGCGAAGAAGTGGCGGCCCAAGCTCCAGAAGTGGCTCAAGGGGCTGAAGGGCGGTGCGGCCACCGAGGGGGAGGCCCTGCACCCTCGTCGGCTCGTCGGGACCTACAAGCGCTTCCTGCGCGCGTTGCCCTGGCGCTATCGCTCCGCCGTCGTCGACTTTCCGGCCGTGGTGGTGCTCGGGCCCGCGGGCAGTGGCAAGGCGGAGCTGATCGGACTCGAGGTGGACTGGCAGCGGCAGAAGCGCCAGTTCATGCCGAGCTACGAGGAAGATCCGCTGGTGAAGATCTACCTCGGGCCCGAGTCCGTGGTGCAGAAGATCTCCTCCTCGCTCCTGGGGAACATCACCCCGGAGGCCGAAGAGGCGCTGCGCAAGCTGTGGAAGGAGAGCATCGGTCGGAACAAGCGGGCGCTGGCGGTCATCGTGCTGGATGCCAACTGGCTCCGTGAGCGGCCTCCCGATGAGATTCGGGAGTTCACCCACCTGCTGCGCGGCAAGCTCAACCTCATCTCCGACGTGTGCAAGGCGCCCGTGGAGACGCGCGTCTGCCTGACGCACATGGACACCCTGCCGGGCTTCGCGGACTTCGCCAAGCTCTTGCGCGGGCACGGCGTCTCGCTCGACATGGAGGTGCCGGCCGGAGGCGAGGAGAGGCGCCTGGCGGACCACCTGAAGCGGCTGGAGGAGCACCTGGCCCTCGGGTTGACGGCCCTTCCGGTGGAGGCGTTCGAACGCCTGGAGGCGTTCTACTCCGGCCTGGGAAAGGCGTTCGAGGGCCTCATCCGGTTCGTCAGCGGGCTTCGGGAGGGCGGCTCGCTGTCGTTCCCACCCAACCTCACGCGCGTGTACCTGTCGACGCTCTCGCCGGAGTCGCGCGCGATGGGCTCGCTCGCCGTCCAGACCGAGAAGAAGGTCCAGCAGCTTCAGAGCCACTATCGCTGGGTCCACCTGCGGCGCTGCGCGATCATCCTGGCGCTGGGGTGCCTGCCGGTGCTGGCCGCGTACGTCAACTTCTACCGGGTGCTGGGCAATGCCTGGGATCGGGTGAACCACTTCGAGCAGATGGCGGAGCGGCTGAAGGAAGAAGGTATCAAGCCCGAGGGAGAGCTCGTCGATCGCGAGGCCGCCGGGGCGATGGTGGCGATGGAGAAAGTCTGGGCGTCGTCGCGCTACTGGCCGCCGCTGCGCAAGAGCTTCCAGGACGACCAGCGGCAACTGCGCGCCAAGCTGGCGGGGATCATCCGCGAGGCCTACCTGCAGCCGCTCTTCGAGCACTGTCGGGAGGTATGTGCGAGCTGCAACGAGGTCCCTGGGTGTTCCGCGCAGCCCAAGTGCAAGAACAAGCAGGCGAAGGACACCGAGTACTACCACTATGCCGAGGATTGCCGCCCCGAGCAGATGCTCTACATGCAGGCGATCCTCAACGCCTCCCGGGGGGATGCGCTCGGCGACTTCATCCTCGGCAGCTTGGATAGCAGCGAGCATGGCAAGTGGAATTGGGCCCAGGAGGCGCTCGAGCTGCACCACCAGGCGAACCGAGGGAGCGATCAGAACAACTGGATGGACCGGCTCGGGGTGGTCGATGCAATCGCCGGCATCTACGTCATCAACAGCGACAAGCCCTGGGACGCCGAGGATCCGGAGAACCCCGCGGAGGGGGACTGGTACAAGTGGCCCTACCAGAACTTGACCTTCAAGGACCAGATCGCTCCCTGGTGGAGGCACTTCGACAGGCTGAAGGCCTGGTTGGAGGAGGAGGAACTGGACCTGGAGGAGTGGGAGCGCCTGCAGGCGGAGCGTGCAGAGCTCCTGGTGCTCCTGGAATCCGCCCAGTATTACTCGGAAGGAGAGCTCCAATTGGAGCGGCTCAACGCTTCTCCTACGAGCGTCAAACAAGGCCATCTCGCAGGGGTCAAGGAGACCCTGCGCGCGCTTGCCTGGATGCGTGAGAATCACGAGGCGCTCCAAGCGGTGCTGGCGCTGGAAGAGGAGGCGGGCGAGGCGCTGTATGCAAGCCATGAGATGTCCGACGCTCAGCTCCTCACGCAAGCCAACGGCCTGTTCGTGCCGAAGGCGGGAGACGTGGTATTCGAGATCTCAGCGCCCGATTTCGACACGTTCGATCTCAGCACGATGACGGTCTCCGAGCGACTGCTGGACAAGCTGGAGCTGCAGGTCAAGCAGTCGGAGCGGCTGGCCTTCGACCAGCCTCGGGGTGATTCGGCCGAGGGCACGGTCGTGCCGGTGGGTGGAGCGGTGGGAGAGGACGGGGAGGTGGTGGAGGGGGTGGGGGTGCCTTCTGGGCCCCTGGTGAGTCGCAAGCAGTTCGACACCGAGATCAAGCCGCTGGTGGATGAGTTCACGCAGCGACTCGACAAGTCCAACCTGACGCCAGAGAAGGCCGCGACGCAGGAGACGTTCCTGCTCGGGAAGATGAAGGGGTTCTCGCAGAACTACAGCCAGAGTCTCTTCGCCGCGTTCCGTGGCTACAAGTTCGAGGCGCCCGCGGGCACCCTGCGGGCCGAGCTCGGGGCGCTGTCGCAGCCCTCCTCGAATCTGGCGGACATGCTGCGCGATGTGTCGGACCGCGCCAGCATCGGGCCGCTCGACAGTCGCTTCTACGAGCCGCTGCGCAAGGCCATCGAGCCATTCAAGCCCATCGTTCAGCTGATGGCGCCGGACAAGGACGGAAAGACGCCTGCGTTCGATGAGTACCGCCTGCTCGTGTCCCAGCTGCATGGAGAGCTCGCCGGCTCCAAGCCCGCGAGCAAGGCGCCCGCGGCGAAGGCCCCTGCGGGCAAGGCCGAGACGGAGAAAGCGGAGGCTGGCGCCGTCACGGAAGAAGCTCCCGGGGCGCAGCTGGCCGAGCTGCTCTCTCCGCTTGGGCGGGTGGCGCTCGCGATGTCGCTCGAGGAGGAGGGCTCCTATCTGGCCAAGGTCGATGTATGGCTCGAGCAGCAGGGGATCCTCGGAGAGTTCCGGGTGCCGTTCCGCAAGCCCTTCCTCGACGTGCGCGAGCGCGGCATGGAGGAGGTCAACGCGGTCGTCCGGGAGCAGTGGAACACGCGGTACAAGCGCTTCCTGGAGCCGTTGGTGAAGCGCTATCCGTTCGATCCGAACGCGCAGCAGGAGATCGACCCGTCGGACCTGGAGGTGCTCCGGCGCAAAGATGGGGAGTTCTGGCAGTTCATCGACCAGGTGTTGTCACCGCTGCTCGTGGAGCGCGGCTCGGAGTGGGCGCTGCGCCGCCCGCTGCGAAAGCTGCTGGCGCCACCGCCGCGCATGCTGAGCACGCTGGAGCAGATGGCGCGGCTGTCGCGCACGCTTTGGGACGAGCAGGGTAAGCCGGTGCCGTTGGCGCTGCAGGTGCGGCCGCTGCCGCTGCCTCGGCTGACAGCTCCCGGGGACTTCGTGACGAGGTCCTACTTCAAGTGTGGGGGAGCCTCCGCCTTCGGGTTCAACCAGAGCCCCACCTGGCAGGACTTCCCGCTGAACTGGTGGGACCAGCGGACCGCCTCGCTGGGCGTGGAGCTGGGCTCACCCAAGCGAGAGGGGAAGCGGTACCGCACGGTGGAGATGGCGCGCTCGTCGTGGAGCTGCTTCCGCCTGCTCGAGCTGGGGACGCTCACGGAGGAGCAGAACATGGTGTGGGCGCTGCCCGGGCCGGACGGAGACACCAGCGCGCAACTGATGGAGGTCAGCTTCGGGCTGCGCGGCAAGCCTTGGGCGGCGTTCCGGAGGGACGCGAAGTGAGCGCCCACAGGCGGTCGTCAGGGCGCGGGCTCCTCGGCTGGCTGTTCGCGGCGCTGCTCGCGGTCGGCTGTGCGCCGGCCCACCTCACGGTCAACATCAAGTCACCGGCGGATTCCAATGAGGGGCGCCCGCTCTACATGGTCATCCGCGAGGTGGACCCCAAGCAGTACCTGGCCGACACGTACGTGGACGTCGCGGCCAAGGTGGTCACTCCGGACAAGACGGTGCTCCAGACGGTGGTGATCTACCCCGGCACGACGAAGCAAGTCCGGGTGAAGAAGCCGCCCGAGCTGCCCGTGGCGATCGCGTTCCTCTTCACCACTCCGGATGGGGCCTGGCAGACGCTGCTGGATGTGCCGCTGCCCGAGAAGGTCGAGCTGGAGTTGCTGGAGAACCGCATTCGGACCGGAGCCAACGCGCCTCCCTCGCCTCAGCCCGCGCTCCAGCCCGCGGCCCCGGCGGCACCCGAGAAGGCCGCCAAGTAGGCGGAGTGAGCCTCAGCTCGCGGAGTCCGCCTGGGCCTCGAGCGCAGCGAGTGCCGCGGCCACTCGGGCCCGGGCCGCTTCCACCGGCTGCTTGAACAGTGTGCCTCCTTGGAGCTGGGCATCGAGGGCATCGAGTGGGGCGAGGAGCTGCGCCTGGACAGGGGCGATGCCGCTGGAGAGCGCATCGAGTTGGGACAGCGCGCCTTCCTTGAGTGAGGAGGAGCGCTCGCGGAAGGTGGTGAGCACCTGATCCACCTGGGCGGTGATTGTCTCCTCGAGCTGGGCTCTGGCCTGTTTCACCGTCTCGAGCGCCGAGTCGACCGTGCTGCCAGTCGTCTGGAGCCCGGTGTTCACCTGCTCTCGGGAGGAGGAAATCTGATCCTCGGCGGTGGTTCTCACCCCGGACATCTGGTCGGTGGCGGCCTGGGTACCGCTGGCGATGCTCTCCTTGAGTGTCGTGAGCTGCGTCTGGACCTGGGTCTTCAGTGCCTCGACACGCTGCTCGACCTGCTGCTTCATGCCGTTGACTTGCTGCACCCCTCCGTCGCGAGCGGTGCCAATCTGCTGGACCACGGTCGTGACTGCCTGATCGATCTGCGTCGAGGCCTGTGTGATGGCCTGGAGGACCGAGTCCTTGAGGGCGCCGATTTGCTGGCCCACTTGTTGGGTGAGCGTCTCGATCTGCTGCTGGGCCTGGGACTGGACGGTCTCCACCTGTGTCATGAGCTGCTGCTGGATCGACTGCATCTGCTGAGCGATCTGGCCGGCGAGGGTGTCGAGCTGGGTGGTGATCTGGGTCACGACCTGGGTGATGGCCTGGACCGCTGGGTTCACCAGCGGCTTGGGCAGGCTGGAGGCGGGGATTGCCTCGAGCAGGGTGGTGGCGCGCTCCAGGAGCGCCTTGAGGGAACCGATGACACTCTGGAAGAGCGTCTGGAGCTGTTCGAGTCGCTCCGGCAGCGCCTCGAGGAGCGGCATGATCTGCTTCTTCAAAGCGGCGATCTGCTCAAGGAAGGTATCCAGCGTGGTGAAGGTGGCGGTGAGCGTCTGCTGAACAGTGGACTGGATGGACGCGACGGCGGTCAGTGCTCCCTTGACCAGGCTGTCGATGGCGCTCCCCACCTGGGTGATGAGGGTGTCGATCTGCTGCTTGACCTGCTCGATGAGCTGCTCCACGGCCTGGACTTGCCCGCTCAGGGTGTTCACCTGGGTCGTGATGGTCTCGTTGAGCGTGTCGAGCGCTCCGCCCGCTTGCTCGCGGCCCAGCGCCAGGGCGCTCCCTACGGTGGCCTCCAGGGTTTCGATGATGCCCGTGGCGGTCTGCCCGGCATTGTCGACCTGGGCGCGAATCGGCTCGATTTGGGAGAGGAGCAGGTCCACCTGTCTTCGTGTCTCGTCTTTCGTCGAGGTGCCTGCCGTGTCGATCTCGGCGCTGAGCGTCTCCAAGCTGCTGGAGGGGCCGGCGACGGTCGCATCGAGCGTCTCGGCCAGCTGAGAGGTCTGCGCGTTCGCCGTCTGCCGGGTCGTGGAGACCTGGCCAAGCAGGGTCTCGAGAGCTGTCGTCAGCTGTGAGGAGACGCCTAGGAGCTCCTGTGTGAGCTGTGACCGGGTCTGCTCGATCGACGCAGCGTCCACGCTTGGGGCGAGCGCATTACAACGTTGCTCAACCTCCTGCCGCAGGGCTTCGACCTCTCCCTGGGAGGACGCCTCCGCGGACTGGGCATTTCCTTCGAGCGTGTCGCAGCGGGTGGACACTTCGGAGGTCAGCGCTTCGACGTCGCCACGGACACGCTCGGCGGAGGACTCCAGCTCTTCACGGAGCCCGGAGACCTCCGCTGCCAGATCGTCGAATCGTGCCCACAGCTCCTTCATCCCATCTCCTCCTGAAGCCTTCAGGGCTTCAGCGACGCCAGCTCCGCTTCTAGATCCTCGATACGTGTGGAGAGCGCACTGATCGAGGAGGCCACGTCAGGGCGGATGCTGGCGATGGCCTCTTCGACGCCACTGGCGAGGGCTTCGATCTCCGACCTGGCGGATTCAATGCTCGTGCCCACTTCCGCGCCAAACGCCTCCAGCTCGCTTCGGATGCCCGCCACCTGAGCACTCAGCTTTTCCATCTCCGTCCTCCGTGCCTCATCTCAGGCCGTTGAGCGCTGCCTTGGCGTCCGCGGCCGCTGTGCCGAGCGCGTTGGTACGACCTGCCAAACCACTGAGTGCGCCCTGGAGTTCGGACCGGGCAGCGGCCACCTGGGATGAGACCTCTGCTTCCGCTGCTTCGAGCGCGGCCGAAGTCTCCGCGGTCGCGGTCGCGATCTTCTCGTTCACGGCCGCCATGGACGACTGGTACGCGGCGGTGGCATCACCTATCGCGCCGCTGACGCCCGCGGAGAGGTCTCCCTTGGCGGTCTCCACCTGAGGCGTGACGTCATAGGTCGGCGTCGTGCTCGCGCCGCCCTGCTCCTCCTTCGTCTGGAGCAGGAGCACTCCCTCCGCCATGCGGATGGTCTCGGTGTCCTTGTCCGACGCCCGGTGCATGCGCCACACCGGCTTGTTGTCCTGGTAGTCGTGGGTGAGCGACGTCTGGCTCGTGCTGTTCTTGCCCAGCAGGAGCTGGTCTCCCTGGCCGTCCTGCGGTGAGCGGACCCCCTCTCCCCAGTCGAGGAAGCGCTGAATCTCCGCGCGGTCGAAGCGGAGTGCCAGCAGCACCCGCTCGTTCTTGTAGGGCGGGAAGTAGAACTCCCCAGCGGTGTGGATGGGCTCGGCTGGGACGCTCACCGTTTTGTTCCACAGCGGCACCGTCACCCGATAGGTCGTGACAGAGGTCTTCTTGTCCTCGACGAGCAGGTAGATGCGGTCCGTTTCCCCGCCCCCGGGGCTGTGGATCTTTCCCTCGACGTAGATGGGATATCGGGGAGGGCGGTAGGTGGGAAGCTCGGCGACGGGATCTGACTTCTGTTCGAGCCGCGCGTTCAGCTCGACTTGATAGCCCGCGTTGAGGTCCTGGGGGCCTGAATGAGGGCCCGGCTCCAGCGCGCTTCCCTGGAGCACCAGCTCCACCACCCGGAGGTCTTCACCGGAGCCCTTCAGTCCCGATGACCAGAGCCCGCCCTCGAGGCGGACCAGGGCACCGGGATGGATGGCGATGGTCGGGAACTGCCGGAAGGTCAGCCGTACCTGTCGTTGCCGAACCCCCAGACGACCTTTCTCCAGCGACTGTCGCTGCTCGGCCTCGGAGGCGATGGGGGTGCGCAGGAGATAGTCGCGGCGGATACCGGTTGTCGCCTGCTCCTGCTCCAGGTCCGTGCTGGTGGCTCCCTCGGAGAAGGAGTTGAGGACACGGGCGCTGTGGCGGATGACGGGTGGCAGCACGAGCTCCGTGCGCTCGACGTGCTGTCGGCGGAGCTTCGAGGCCTGGCCTCCCGAGGGCTTGCTCTTCGAGAGGGTGTACTGATCCTGCTGGTTGTCGTAGGTCCACACCCCGTCGCGCGAGTCGACGTACCAGTGGATGAAGTCGTAGAAGCTGGCTGGCCGCTCGTCCTCGCCGATGCCGAGACAGAGCAGGGGTTGCTCCGCGTCGAGGACGTCCCAGTCGTAGTCGAGGGTGATGGCGTCCGTCTTGTGCGCGTCCAGCAGGTCCGACATCTTCTTGTCGGTGTGCAGCTCGATGGGGCGGTGCTGGCGCCAGAGCACCTGGGCCGCGTCGGCGAAGTCGATGGTGTAGCGGCGGAAGTCGCGGGCTTCGCCGTCGAGGGAGCCATGCCCGAGGCCTCCCAGCGCGCGGGTTCGTGCCAACCCCTGGAGGACCAGCGGGTCTGGCGGCGAGTCTGGGAGGTCGTACAAGCCAGAGATGGCCAGCCGGACCTTCAGCAAGCCTGGTTCCTTGAAGGCGAGCAGCAGGGCCGCGTCGGCCTTCTCCAGGGCGGTCCAGAAGGTCACCGAGGCGGTGAAGCCATGGCTGGAGAGCCGCGCCGAGAAGTGCTTGAGCTGCCCCCCGGGAATGGCGAAGGACTGCCCACCGGCGGTGAGCGAGAGCTCCAGCTTCAGCCTTTCCTCGAAGGACATCCCGACTCCGCGCCCGGAAGGGCCCACGGCTCAGGAAAATCGCCGGGAAAATGCCGTGTCAGGCACTGCCCGCAAGCCGCGTCCCTGGAAGCGTAGGCGAGGTTGACGACGGCGCAAGCCCGAGACCTCGCGAATGCTCTTGAAGCGCCCGGCCGGAGAGGCCTTACAAGCCCAATGTTGGTTCGAATCCAACTTCCGCCACTTACGGCGGAATAGCCTAATGGTAAAGGCAATCGACTTCGACTCGATCAAACCATGGCTTCCCCACTCGGGCGTTTCAAACTTTTCTTCTGACGAATTCGCGTCCGGCCGAAGAGGCCATACAAGCCCAAGGGATCTTGAGGTCGTCGGTTCGAATCCGGCCCTCCCGACCATATCGGGAGGTAGCTCAGTGGTAGAGCGCGAGACTAAAAAAAGGGCTTCTTCACTCGGGCGCAGCCTTCTTCTGTCCCCGTAGCAGCGGAAAGGGTCGCGCGCTGGGCCGTGTTTCGGGGAGACTTCCCGCTGGAGGGACTCCCATGACCGCCCCGCGCAATCCGCCGCTACTCCCCGAGGCCCAGCTGGGCCCCGCCGAGAAGTTGCTCGATCTCGTCCTGAGCTCCTCGGCGCACCTGTGGCACAACCGCCCCGGCCTCAACGTTCGCAACGTCTGGCAGCCCGCGCCCCGTGGTCGTACCGCGGCGGTGTCCGCCAACGCCGTGCGCATTCCCCCCGGTCTCTTCGTCCCGGCCGCCGTGAACCTCTACCGGCGTCTGCTGGAGATCTACCAGCTCAACCAGGACCTGATGGGGCACTTCGCCTCGTATGCCCTCACCCAGACCGAGTGGCGGGACCTGAAGGTGTCGTGCGCCGCGCTGATGCTGGTGCAGAGCCGCTCCGGCCAGCCCGTGCGCGAGGAGGACGGCGCTGTGGCCTTCCTCGATGACGACTTCCGCGCCATCGGCGAGGCGATGCTGCTGCACTACGAGAAGAAGTCCACGCGCATGCTCACCCCCAAGGCCGTGCTGCGGGTGGCCGAGCTGCTGGAGACGCCCGAGATCGCCGCCCTCAACCGCAAGGCGGGCTTCGCCGACCCTGGCTCGAAGAAGCCGCCGCTCGGACGCTGGAAGCGCGCGGCCACCAAGTGGCTGGCGTTCCGCGAGAAGAACCCGGCCATGCTCGAGGGCCTGGTGAAGGCGGGCTTCAAGGAGACCATCAAGAAGATCGCTCGCAAGGCTGGCTACAAGCCCGAGTCGCAGGCGTTTTTCGAGATCCTCGGCTGGAAGCAGAAGCAGGCGGGTGGCGGTCACCGCAAGGTCGGGCTCACCGGGCTGAAGCTGGAGAAGCGCGAGCGCTTCGATGGTCTCTCCGAAGCGGAGATTTGCGAGGCCATCGAGACGCAGAAGCTCGGCTACAAGGAGGTGGTGGGTCGGCTGCCCAAGGATGTGGGGCTCACCCCCGCCATCATGGTGACGCTGCTGCCCTCGCTGTCGGACCGGGACCTGCGGCTGATGACGCCCACGCTGGAGGAGCTGGGGCTGATGGCCGAGCCCACCATCCGCGCGCGCTGGGAGAAGGCCGTGGTCGAGTCGACCGACCAGCGGGCCCTGAATGTGGCGAAGAACGTCCGCAACAAGGAGCTGCGCGAGAAGCTGGAGGAGGCGGCTGACAACGCCGCGCGCAAGGCCGTGGCCGAGGCGACGACCGAGGCGGACGTGCGCGTCATGTTCCTCATCGACAAGTCCGGCTCCATGGAGGGCGCCATCGAGCAGTCCAAGGAGGCGCTCACGCGCATCCTCGCGGGCTTCCCGCTCGAGAAGCTCCACATCGCCACCTTCGATACGGTGGGCACGGTGCTCAAGCCCAAGGCGGCCTCGCGCACCGCCGTGCAGCACATGCTCAAGGACATCAAGGCCAGCGGCGGCACCACGCATGGAGCGGCCGTGCGTGCGCTGCATCGGTCCGGCGTTGCCTTCCCTCAGGAGGCTCGGCTGGTGGTCATCGTCGTGGGCGACGAGGCCGGCGAGGCCGGTGACCAGCTCGCCCGCACCTTCCGCGAGTGCCACTACGCGGTATCGGCGATGGCGATGCTCGTCTCCGTCTCGTACGCGCGGGGCAGCACCGTGAAGACCGCCGCTCAGCAGCTCAAGGTTCCCTTCAGCGAAGTATCCGTGGACTCCTTCAATGACCCCTACCAGGTGACGCGCGTGCTCAAGGCCCTGGTGGATGCGCCCGTGGCCACCGCGGGCGCGGCCCAGTCTGGGTGGGTGGAGAAGGTGATGCGGACGCCCTTGCTCAAGCTCACCCCCACGGGCGCCGTGGCCAAGAGCGCGACCGCATAGGCGCAGGAGGCGGGCGTGGACTACCGGAAGTTCCTGGGCAAGGAGGAGGAGCGGGTGCTGCCGTATTTCGGCGGTGCCTTCCTCTACGCCGCGGACCGGCGCCTCCGGCTTGCCACCGAGCCCGAGGCTCCCGGCTGGTATCGGTTCCGAGTGAAGGGACGCGAGGCCACGGCGCTCGGGCCCTCGGAGCCCGAGGGGCTGGAGGCCCTGCCCACCGTGCGCGGACATCTCGTCGGCGAGCGGTTGGTGCGCGAGGGCTCCATCGCCGAGCGGCTCCACTTCCTCCCGGAGGAGGAACCGCCCCGGCTCACGCCCGCGCGCGCCCGGCGCTGGCACTCGGGAGAGCTGGTGTTCGAGATGCTCGACTTCGAGAGCGAGGCCGAGGAGGCCGCTCGGCGTGCGCTCGAAGAGGATGCGTCGCTCGCTCAGGTGAAGGGGGTTCCCGCCACGCTGCGCTCGGCGTTCGCTTATGCGGTGCTGGAGGCCGCGTCGCGAAGGTTGGGGATTCCCGCCGCGCCTCGGGAGCTGCGGCCGCACCTGGGCAACGTCGCCGAGCAGGGGCGCGTCGAGGCGGAGCGCGCCCTTCGTGCCCTGGCCGCCGAGCGGATTCTGGCTGCTCGCGAGATGGAGGAGCTGAACCGGCGCCGGCAGGTTGCCGCTCTGGCTCAGCACGCAGCCCTGGCGCAGGAAGTCGCGGTGCAGGCGCGTGTCCAGGCAAGGCGTCAGGAACGGGGAGGGCGGCACCGGCGAGGGGAGGAGGATGCGATGGCTCGGGCCGAGCTGGCTCTAGAGGCTGCGGGTGCCCGGATGCGCAGCGTCCGCGTGCTCGGCAACGGCAACCTGGAGGTCATCTTCACCTTCATGGATGAACGCTTCATCTCCGTGGTGAATAGGGACACCCTCCAGGTGGTGGACTCCGGCATCTGCCTGGGGCACCCGCCCAGTGACAATCTCGTCACGCTGGAGAGCCTGCCGTCGGTCATCAAGGAGGCGATCGATACCGACAGCCTCGTCATCCTCCGGCATGCGTGAGGCGCTCCCCATGCAACGCGAAGTGTGCTTCCTCATCGATGGCGAAGGGCGGCTGCTCTGGAGCGACGCGTCCTCGAGCCCTATCTCCCTTCCGGACTCGCGCGCGCGGTGGGAGGCCATCTGGCGCCATCGGGCGCAGCTCTCGGAGATCTCCCACAGCCATCCCATCGGGCCGCTGGCCTTCTCCCATGAGGACGAGACCACCATGGAGGCACTCATCGCCGCCCTGGGGTCCCGACCGCGCTTCTCCGTTGTCGCGCCCGACGGGATGCTCGTTCGCGACCGGGATGGCCAGGAGCTTCGCCCTCCCGAGGAGCCCTGGTGGACGGGCCTGCTCCGGCTCGCCTCCGGCATGACCGGAGATGGCGGATCTGTCAGTCTCCCCGAGGTGCCGCCTGGGTAGACCGGGTTGGCGGGAGGTACTCCTGTGCGCATCGTGTTCTGTGGCGTCGGCGCCCTGGGCTCCACCGCCGCCCTCTTCTGTCGCAATCTGGACGCTACCCTCTGCTTCGTGGACTTCGACCGCGTCGAGTCCAAGAACGTGCTCGCCCAGGCCTACGTGAAGCAGTCCATCGGTCGGAACAAGGCCGAGGCCCTCAAGCTCCAGTTCCAGAACTTCTTCGGCGTGAAGGCCGAGGCTTTTGGGGTTCGCCTCGGCACCGAGAACGTCGAGGCGCTCTGCGGCACCGCCGACCTGCTGGTGGACTGCTTCGACAACAAGGCCAGCCGCGAGCTCCTCTCCGCGTTCGCCCGCAAGGCCGGCAAGCCGCTGGTCCATGCCGCCGTCTCTGGAGATGGCACCTTCGGCATCGTTCGCTGGGATGAGCGCTTCGTTCCGGATGCCGAGGACCAACCCGGGCAGGCCACCTGCGAGGGGGGCGAGCACCTGCCCCTCATTGGCCTGCTCGCGACGACGCTGGCCCGTGGCATCCAGGACTTCCTCAAGGCCGGTGTCCGGCGCGATGCCATGGTGAGCCTCAACGCCGTGACGCCTACCGCGGGGTGACGGAAGAGGGGAGCCGGCCCGTGAGGGCCACCCAGAGCGCTCGGAGCACTGCCTCCAGCGCCGTGGGCGCCGAGGACTTCTCCACCAGCGCGATGCCCCTCGCGCTCCGCAACAGCTTTGGCGGTCGCGCCGTGTGGAGAACGCATGCCACCTTCGGGTGCTGCTTGAGCACCCGCTCCAGCAGGCTCAGCCCGTCCTCCTCCGGCAGGCCGTAGCCGCTGACGATGACCGAAGGCACCTGGGCCTCGATGAGGCCCTGTGCCTCCTCCGCGCTCCGCGCGAAGTGCTTGGGACCTGGCAGGTCCCTACTCGCCCGACGCATCGCCGCCAACCACATCGGGTCCTGATCCACGAAGAGAAACGAGGGAGTACCTGTCCAAGCCATACCGAAAACACCTCCATCGGTCATGTGACTCACCGGGTTCTTCAAAACCAAGCCTACCTGCCGAGTTCTTGGAAGCCAACCTTGCAAGTCATATCGACATAGGAAAACCCGGTGGGTTCACGAATCGGACATGGAAAAGACCCTCGCATCCAGACTCGGTGGCGCGGCACGCCTCGCCCGACAGCGCCTCAACCTCACGCAGGCCGACGTCGCCGAGCGGATTGGCATCGCGAGCGAAGTCTACGGTCGCCTCGAGCGCGGCCACATGCTGCCCAGCATCCAGACCTTCCGCCGCCTCTGCGTCGTCCTCTCGATCTCCGCGGATGAGGCGCTCGGCCTCAAGCCCGCCCAGGAGGTGAAGTGGGTCGCCGAGCCTCCTTCCGACTACGGCGAGCCCGCTGAGCTGCGCCGCCTCATGCGTCGCGCACGTCAGCTCGACCGCAGCTCCATCCGGCTGCTCAGCGTCCTCGCCGCCAACTTCCGCACCAGTCGCGGCGGCAACGGCGGCTGAGACCCCCCAGGTCTCGGCTCACGCGTCCGCTGGCGCTGGCTCCTCCACGAGCCTCGCCAGGCGCTCGCGTAGCCGTTTCGCGGACGGGAAGCCGTTGAAGAGCACGACCTGTGGGTGCGCCTCCAGCGCTTCCCGCTCCTCGCCCTTCGCCAGCGCTCGGTCCACCCCGAGCAGCAGGCCGTTGTCGGGTCTCGAGCGCAGCTCCGTGAGCCGCCGCGCCAGCGGCCCCGCGTGCCAGGCGTGGAAGAGTTCCAGCGCGACCTCGCGCCCTGTCTTCCGCTGACGGAAGGTGAGGTCCGGTACGCACAGCCCCGCCGCTCCCATGTGGCGCGGCAGCGGCGTGAGGTCCAGCTCCCACTCCGCGTCCTTGAAGCCCTCGGCCAGCGTGGCCACCTCGGCCGGAATGTGCCCCAGCGCCGCGGGCAGGGGAGACACCAGCGGGTCGCGGTGGTCCAGCATCAGCGCCGCTCGCTTTCGCGCGCTCGCCTCCACCTCGGCCACCAGCTCCCAGCGCTCCAGCACCGGCACCACCGAGAGGAAGCTGGCGAGCTGGAGGCCGTACTTCTTTTGCAGGGCGAGCAACGCTCCCGGGCCCTCGACTTCCAACGTCCAGTCCTCTCCGTCACGCCGCACCTCCGCCACCAGCCGGCAGAATTTCAGCCAGCGCAGCAGCTTGCGCACCCGCAGCAGCTCCGGGGCTCGGGCGCGGAGCGTGAGGCGCCTCGCTCCCATCAGCGGCCCTTGTGCGAGCGCCAGGTTGTAGCGGTCCAATAGCTCGGGGGCCGTGAGCGCTTCCCAGCCCAGGAGGCGGCGATTGCCCGGGAGGTCCACGTAGAGCGCCTCGCGCACCTCGGGCAGGGACGCGGGGAGGGACTCCGCGAGCTTCGCTTCGTAGGCCTCCATCGTGGCGTCCGGGGGGAGCGCGCGCAGGACTCTGGCGGCGGTCTGGAAGCGTTCCCAGCGCGTCTCCGCTACGCCCTCGGCGGCTTCGTCGAACAGGGCCCGGTCCAGCAGCAGCTTCACCAGCCCTCGTGCGATCTTCGGACGGGAGAAGGCTCCGGCTCGCAGTGAGAGCGTCTCCTCCAGGTCATCGCGCCGCTCGCCCTTGCCTCCCTCCACCTCCGCGATCAGCTCCGTGGCCAGCGCCAGCAGCTCCGGGTCGTCCCGCTTGATGAAGGAGGGACGCAGGCGCCCTTCGCGGACTCGGAAGAGCAGGAGGTCGCGTGTCAGCACGGCTCCTCCTCCTGGTAGGCCTGGTGCTGCCGCCGGCGCTCGCTGATGCCGCTCTCCGCTGTCTGTGCCGAGCACACCTCGTACAGCAGCGCGCGCTTGCCCGGGCGCTGGCGGAGGATGCGCCCCAGTCGCTGCACGTGCTCGCGCACGCTGCCGCTCCCGCTGAGGACCACTCCCACGCGCGCGTCCGGAACGTCCACCCCCTCGTTGAGCACTCGTGAGGTGAGCAGCACCGGCAGCTCTCCGCTGGCGAACGCCGCCAGCAGCACCTTTCGCTCGGGCACCGGCGTGTGGTGCGTGATGACCGGTAGCAGCAGCCTCCGCGCCAGCGTGTAGACCGTCTCGTTGTCGTCCGTGAAGACCAGCACCCGGTCGTTCCGGTGCTCCAGGAGGATGTGCCACAGCACGTCCAGCTTCGCTGTCGACGTCAGCGCGATGCGCTTCTGCTCGCGGTAGGCCCGATACGCCGCGCGCCCCTCGTCGCTGCGCTGGCTCTGTGCCAGGAAGCGCGCCCAGCCCTCCGGTGACGCCAACGCGATGCCGTTCTTGCGCACGAAGCCCAGGTAGCGGGCTCGCGCCTCGTCGTACCGCGTCTTCTCCTCGGGCGGCAGCGGCACCTCGATGCGTTTGACTTCGTAGGGCGCCAGGTAGCGCCCCTGCAGCTCGCGGATCTCCGCTCGATATACTCGTGGCCCCAGCAGTTCCTCGGCGATGCGCTCCCCGCCGTCCGTGCGCTCCAGCGTCGCCGACAGCCCCAGTCGGTACGGCGCCAGCGAGCCCTCCGCGATGAACCGGTAGCTGGGCGCCGGCAGGTGGTGGCACTCGTCGCAGATGAGCAGCCCGAACCGGTTGCCGTGGAACTCCGTCTGCATCGCCGCCGAGTCGTACGTCGTCACCGTCATGGGCTGTCGGTCGTTCACCCCGCCTCCCAGCAACCCCACCGCCATCCCCAGGTGCTTCGACAGCACCGTCTGCCACTGCGCCATCAGGTCCAGCGTCGGCACCACCACCAGCGTCGGCCGCTTCACCTGCGCGATCGCCAGCACCGCCAGCAGCGTCTTCCCCGCCCCCGTGGGCAGCTCCACCAACCCCCGGCTCCCGGCCTGCTTCCAGGCTTCCAGCGCCTCGCGCTGGTGCGGAAACGGCTCGATGGGCACCGTGAGCCCTACCTCCAACGGCTCGAAGCGCTTCGCCCGGTCCTCGTAGGGCTCGCCCAGCTCCCTCAGCCGAAGCACCGCCTCCCGGTAGCGCCATGCCGCGGCGCGATACACTCCCGTCCGGCCGTCTTTCTGGAAAAGCGCTCGCAGCCGCGCATCATCCGGAAGTGTCGGCGCGACCAGGGTGCCGCAGTCGAAGTGGAGCTCCGTCGCCATCCGTAGGACCTGGTGAGTAGCCCGTTCCCCGCCTCGGCGCCACCTCTCAATGGGGTGGACGCAGGGCATGTCAGACCGGTGTGCTAACGGCCCTGGACCCTATGGCCCTTGCCCTCTCCCTCGCTCTACTGACCGCCGGAAGCCTGCTCGGAGCCGGTCTCACCTGGTTGCTCCTCCAGGGACGGTTGAACCATGCGACCCGCCTGGTCCGGATGGAAGGGGAGGCCGAGCGTGCCACCCTCGCCGAGCGTCTCCGGGGTCGGGAGGTGGAGGTTCAGGAGCTGCGCCGTGCGTTGGACGTCGAGCGCTCGCGTACCCGTCAGCTCCAGGAGGCATGCACCGGGCTGGAGGTGCGGCTGTCCTCACAGCTCGCCGCCTCCGCCGAGGAGCGCCGCGCCATGGAGGAGAAGCTGGAGCTGCTCACCGACGCTCGGGATGAGCTGGCCCAGTCCTTCAAGGCCCTGTCCTCGGATGCGCTGCGGATGAACAGCCAGGCCTTCCTGGAGCTGGCTCAGCTTCAGCTCTCCCGTTTCCAGGAGGGCGCCCGCGCCGACCTGACCCAGCGTGAGAAGTCCATCGCCGACCTGGTGCGGCCCCTGCGCGAGTCGCTGGAGAAGGTGGACGTTCAGGTCGGGCAGCTCGAGCAGGCCCGCGCCCAGGCCTATGGCAGCCTCGCGCAGCAGCTCCAGTCGCTCGCCTCCACCCAGGAGTCCCTGCGCGCGGAGACCGCCAGCCTCGTGGGCGCCCTGCGCGCTCCCACCGTGCGCGGGCGCTGGGGAGAGATTCAGCTCCGACGCGTCGTCGAGATGGCCGGCATGGTGGAGTGCTGCGACTTCGTCCAGCAGGAGACCGTCACCAGCGAGCGTGGGCGCCTGCGGCCCGACATGGTGGTGCGCCTGCCCGGAAACAAGAGCGTGGTGGTGGACTCCAAGGCGCCCCTTCAGGCGTACCTCGAGGCCCTGGAGGCGCGCGACGACGCCACGCGGCTCGCCAAGCTCCGGGAGCATGCCGCCCAGACGCGCGCCCACCTCAAGGCCCTGGGCGACAAGGCCTACTGGGAGCAGTTCCCCTCCGCCCCCGAGTTCGTGGTGATGTTCCTACCCGGAGAGACGTTCTTCAGCGCCGCGCTGGAGCAGGACCCCGCTCTCATCGAGGCTGGTGTGGACCGGCAGGTCATCCTCGCTACCCCCACCACCCTCATCGCCTTGCTGCGTGCCGTGGCCTATGGGTGGCGCCAGGAGAACGTCGCGCGCAATGCCCAGGAGATTCGCGAGCTGGGCCGCGCGCTGTACGACCGCATTCGCACGCTCGCCCGCCACTTCGCGGACCTGGGCAGGAATCTGGACCGCGCCGTGGATGCCTACAACACCACCGTGGGCTCCCTGGAGGTGAGGGTGCTGCCCGGCGCTCGGCGCTTCAAGGAGATGGGCGCGGCTGCTGGCGAGGACATTCCCGGCCTGCCCACCCTGGACATGGCCGTCCGCCCCCTGCGGGCTCCAGAGCTGGACCCTCTCCTCGCCGAGCAGCCAGGGCTGCCCGAGAGCTGAGCCGCGGGCTTTCTCGCGCTGGAAGGTCTAGATTACCTGCCACTGTCATGCGCCGCGTCCTCGTCGTCAGCCCACACCCCGCCTCCCGGGCGCTGCTCCAGCGCTTCCTCGCGGAGCCCGAGGTGTCCGTCTCCACCGCCAAGGACGCGGATGCGGCGCTCTCGTCCATTGCCCTCACGCCCCCCGCCGTCGTCGTGGTCGATCTTCGCCGGCCCGATGAGGACCACCCGCTCTTCCTCGCCCTGCTGCGTAAGCGCCATCCGACCCAGCCCGTCATCGCCCTCGTGCCCGGCAGCCTGCGCGTCTTCGACGGCTCCCACGAGCGGGTGCATGACGTGCGGTCCCTTCGCGCCGAGTCCGCCGAGGGGCTGCACCAGATGCTCAGCACGCTGAAGGAAGCTCTGGACCTGGTGCTCGCTCAGCACTTCATGCGCATCTTCCGGTCTCCGGTGGGCCAGGCCTGAGGCCCCTCAGTAGACCGTGAGCGTGAAGGTGCGCTCGTCGGTCCCCAGCAGACCGTCCGTCGCCCTGATCGTGAAGCTCGAGACTCCCGGCGTGGTCGGGGTCCCCACCAGCACTCCCGTCGACGCTTCGAAGCCAATGCCCTCGGGCGTAGTGCCCGCGGTGAGCTGCCACGTGGCCGCGGCGCCTCCCGAGACCTTCATGGCGTAGTGGTACCGCGTTCCCACGCGCGCATCCGGCGGCGCCTTCGTGGCGATCCGCATGAGCAGCGGCGTCGAGGTGGCGGAGAGCACCAGGTCCCGGCTCGTGCTCTGGGGAACCGAATCCGAGTCGGTGACCTTCACTCGGAAGTTTCGGTCTCCACTCTCCGAGGTGGAGCCGCGCACGCCCCCGTCCATGTCGAGCGACAGGCCTGTCGGCAACCGGCCAGATTCAATCTCGAAGCGGTACGGTGGGGTGCCTCCCGTGGCGGAGAGCTGCTCCGTGTAGGCCGCGTTGATGTACGCATCCACGAGCGCCCTCGGCCCGGCGACGCGCAGCAGGGGCCGTACCTTCAGCTCCAAGGTTCTGCTCTGCCGCGCGGGCGGCGTGGCCTGGTCCTCCACCTCCACGGCGACGGAGAACAGCCCGACTCCGGGGGGCGTGCCCTGGAGGACACCGCCGCTGAGGGAGAGGCCCGCCGGGAGCGCCTGCGTGGCACGGAAGAGATAGGGAGGCGTTCCGCCGCGCGCCCGCAGTTCCTGCGCGTAGGGCACGGTCTCCTCGGCCGGGGGGAGGGTCTCGGTCAGCAGCACGAGCGGTTCACCCGCATCTGGACCCGCATCGGGCCCGGCGTCCGGGGGCCCCGCGTCCGGCCCCGCGTCGGGGCCCGCGTCCAGGCTCTCGCCACCGTCCTCCCCGGCGTCGGGCGGCACCTCGGGAGGAATATCCGTCCAGCAGGGGCCCTGGGCGCCGCAGTCCGGCAGGCAGCGCCGCATCTCCGACAGGCAGGTGTAGCCCGTGGCGCAGCTGCCATCGTCGGCGCAGGCCTCGAAGCGGGTGAGGTCCGGCTCGAAGCGGCAGGCCGCCCAGCTCAGCACCCCCAGGAGGAGGAGGCCCAGCACCCTGGCGCGCGCGCTCATGGCAGCTCCCAGACGAAGAGGATGGCCCCGCCCGCGCCCAGCACCGCCCCCGTTCCCAGCAGGGAGTTGGCCAGCAGGCTCTGGCGCTCTCCTCGCCGCAGCCCCTCCGCGAAGCAGCGCCGGAAGGCCTCGCCCTCACCCTCGCAGCCGCCCGCGCCCTCCGAGAGGTGCCGCTCCGTGGAGCGCGCCGCCAGCCCGAAGCCCACGCCCGCCGCGAGCGCTGCGACTCCCGCCCCCATGAGCACCTGGGGCCAGGGCCGCAGCGTCTTTCGCGCCTCCGCTCGCCGGGGTTGTCTCGCATCCCACAAGGGCGCGAAGACCCGCGTCGCGGCGTCCTCGGCGCCGGCGTCCAGGCCCGGCACCGCGAAGGTACTCCGCACCTCGCGCCCATCCTGCCCCTGCATCAGGAGCACCACCGTGCGCTCTCCGCCCAGCCCCAGCACCCGGCCTCGGATCAGCCACTCCGCGCCGAGAGCCTTCGTCTGCGCCGCCCGGCAGGAGTCGTTCGAGCACGGCTCCAGTCTCCCGCCCAGCACGCCCAGCCGCGCTACCGTCTCCCGCCGCGGCTCCAGGCACATGTCCTCGGTCCGCGTCAGGGCCCGCCGCACCGCCTCCTCCACCCTCCGCGCCTCGGAGCGCCCCACGGCCACCGTGTCGAAGGGCAGCAGCGTCACGCGCTCGCCCACACAGGCAGCTCCCCGTGGGACGGCGCCGAGGCTCAGCAACAGCGCGAGGGGCAGGAGCGTCACGGGGACAGGTCGGGACCGTCATCCATCGCTACGGGCGCCTCGCCGAGGCTCGCCACGTAGCCGCTGTAGAAGCGCGGGCCGAAGGGCACTCCGAAGAGCTTCTCCCGGAACGCGTCCTCCACCGGGCCGCGGCTGGCCACCGCCTGCGCGTTCCAGGTCAGCCCTCCCGCGTCCACCACCGCGCCCGCCTTCGGCACCGTGAGGCGCGCCTCCCGGCCCGGCGTGCGCAGGTAGAAGTCGCGCCCGGCGGGCAGGGCCAGCGCCAGCGTGCGCTCGCGCTCCTTGTGGAACTCGGCCACGCGCACCCCGCGCGTGTCCTCCACCCACATGCGCCCGCCGAAGCCCTCCGGCACCAGCAGGTACCCCAGCGCCGTGCCCCCGCGGCTCAAGTCACTCAGCGTCGCGCTGCGGTCCTGCGGCGGCGGGCGGGCGAAGATGTCCAGCTTGCCGCGCACGTCCTCCACGCCCTGGCTCGCGGCGGCGATGAAGGCCGTCAGCTCCGAGTACTCCACGCGCCCGTCCGCGTTCACGTCCGCCGCGCCCGCCAGCGCCGAGCGCACCTGGTGGCTGAAGACGCCCGCGGAGATGGCGCTCCACTCGTGGCTCTCCTGTGCCGTGGAGGTGGACAACACCACTCCCACGTTCGGGTAGCGGTCCAGCTCCCGCGAGGCCAGGTGCTGCGTCACCGCCGCCGTCTGCGCAGGCCCCACCGGCAGCCCGCCGCGCGCGTTCACGAAGAAGTACGAGTCGCACGCATCCACGATGAGGTGCAGGAAGCTCGCCGGGCTGGGGGTGATGACCTCCTTATAGAGGTCCGTTCGGCTGAACAGCCCATCCAGCAGGGTCACCGTGCCTTCGCCCGCGGCCCCGCGCTGCCCGTGGCCGGTGAAGACGAAGTAGAGCACGGGCGCTCGCCCAGCCGCCCGGTCCTCCGACATCCGGGCGTTGAGCCGCGCCAGGGACTCCTTCAACACGGCGCGGGTCGGGGGACGGGTGCGCGCGGCCAGCCCGGGGTGGCGCGACTGCGTCTCCGCGTCCAGCACGCTCAGCAGCACCGCCTCCTTCGTCTGGGGCGCGAACAGCTCGTAGTAGCGCGCCCCGTCGTCATCCGCGTAGCGCAGCGCCGCCATCTTCGGGTTCAGGCTGGCGTTGTTGGCGATGATGAGCGCGTAGGAGACCCGCTCGGGCTCCCCTGCCCACGCTGGCCCGGCCGTGGCGAGTCCCAGCAGCAGCAAGCGCAGCCAGAGGGAGCGGCGGAATGTGGGGGGTGAGGTCATGGCGAGCAATACGGACGCGGCGTTCACACGGGATAAAAAATCGACCTCAGCGTGCCATGTTCGCAGGGAGGCGATCCACCCCACCCGGCTCGTGACAAGGACAGGAGTGACGGCGGCTCCGCGCCGCTGGTATGTGGCGTGAATGGAGTGGGAGTGGGATCAGCAACGACTGCTGCGCTTCCGGGAGGGCGCTCCGGAGGTGTTGGGAGAGGTGTATCGCGCACACGCGGAGCGGCTGGCTCGGACGCTCCGCGCGGCGGCGTTTCGTGGGCGGGCTTTCGCGCACCTCCGGGGTGCGCTCGAAGTGGAGAACACGGTGCTGGAGACCTTCGCCCGAGCCTTCGAACCCCGCACCCGGTTGGCGTACGACGGTGTGCGCCCATATGCGCAGTTTTTGATGGGCATTGCCCGCAACGTGGTGCTGGAGCAGTCGCGTTCGCGCGAGGTGGTGGCGGGGCTGGAGCCGGGGGACGAGAACGCCACGCTGGACTGGGAGCTGGGAGGCACGGGCTCGTCGGAGGACATGCAGCAGCTGTTGGAGGACCGGGAGGTGGAGGAGCTGCTGCAGGACTTCAAGGGAGGGCTGTCGGCGGAGGAGCGCGAGCTGTTCGAGCTGCGCTTCACGGAAGGGTTGGCGCAGGAGAGCGCCGCCGAGCGGGTGGGCCTCACGCGCATCCAGGTGCGGCGGCGGGAGAAGGGCATCAAGCAGCGGCTGCTCGAGTTCCTGCAGGCGCGCGGGTACCTGCAAGGCATCCAGGCGAAGGGCTGGGGTTTCCTCAAGGGGAGGGGTGAGGCATGACGTGCGCGAACACGGAGGCGAAGGCGGCGCTCAAGGCGCTGTTCGTGGGGGAGCTGAACGCGGAGGGCCATGCCCAGCTTCGCGCGCATGCCGGCGCGTGCGCCGAGTGCGGCCAGGCCTATGAGCGGCTCTCGCGGGTGGAGTCCTCGCTGGAGAAGCGGGTGCTGCCCCAGGAGCGCCAGGCGCTGCTCGAGGCGCAGTTGATGGCGCGAGTGAAGGCCGCGGACCGTGCCGCGGCGCCAGAGCCGCGCTCCTTTTGGCAGTGGTGGAAGGTAGCGCTGCCGGCGGCGGCGATGGCGGCGGTGGCGATGCTGGTGGTGCTGCCGCGGGTGAGCGGGCAGGGGGAGCAGGGGGGAGATGGGTGGCAGGCGCGCAGCGGTGGCGCGAAGGGGGAGGCGTTTGGCGTGCGCGCCTTCTGTGTGGCGCAGGATGGCCAGGTGAAGGGCGAGGCGCGGCCGGGCGGGACGTTGGCGTGCCCCGAGGGCGCCACGGTGCAGTTCAGCTACACGGCGCCGGAGGGGGCGCGGCTGTCGGTGGCGGCGAAGTCGCCCGGGGGCGAGGTGCTCCAGTTCTTCCCGCGCGAGGGTGCGCCGGCGCCGGTGACGCCGGGGACGGATGTGCCTCTCTCCTACAGCACGCCAGTGCAGGGTGGCTGGCTGTCCTCGCCGATGCAGGTGCGGGCGCGCTTCGAGGACGAGAAGGGCCAGCTCCTCAATGAGACGCAGGTGACGCTCACGCCGGCGCAGTGAGCCCCTCCTTATATATGCGGGGAGGCGCTCTCTAGAGGTGGAGCCGGTAGCCGAGGCCCGCCGCGAGGAATCCGCCGAGGTTCACGCTGCCCGTGGTGAGCATCCCCACCCGGGTGAAGTGGTAGTGGGCTTCGAGGAAGAGTCCTCCCGGGCCCAGGGGCAGCTCAGCGCCTCCGAGGAGCTGGAAGCCCAGGGTGCCTTCCTTCTCCACGGTGGTGGCGCCAAAGCCCTGCGCGGTGGCCTGGTGCAGGTAGAGGCCCGGGCCCGCGCCCGCGTACGGGGTGATGGCGCCCAGCGCTCCCTCGAAGCGGTACACCGCCGACAGGAGGAAGGCGATCTCCCGCTCGGTGAGCCGGTACTCCTGCTCTCCGCGCGTGAGCTGCGGATCATTGACCGTCCCCGAAGCCTTGGGCTGGTGGAAGTTCACCTCCGCCACCAAGGCCAGGCGTCGATCGAGCAACGGGGTGATGTAGCCCGCTTCGAGAGCGAAGAAGGGGGCGCCTCCGAGCGGCGTGGTGCTCTTGAAGAAGCCGACCTTGGGGGCCAGCAGGATGCTGTCGCCTTCGGAGGCCGGGGCCGGCGCCTGTGTGAGGACGAGGAGCGCGAGGACAGGAAGAGCGGTCATGGCGAGGGAGCTCCCTAGTAGATGATGCGCTCAAGGGTGGCGGTGGGCGTCCCGCCGGCGTCGTTCGGGAATCCGCCCGCGGCGTAGATGAAGGCGCGGAACAGCGTGGTGCCGGCCAGGTAGCGCGGGCCGCCCTGCTGGTAGCCCGACAGGGCGTTGTCCAACGTGCCGTCGAACTGAGAGGGCGCATCACACTGGCCCGGCGTGTTGCCCGTGCCTCGACAGACGAAGGCGGAGCCGAACTTGAAGCCGGTTCCTCCCGTACTGCCCGCCTGGAAGAGATAGTCGGCGATGACCTCCGTCCACCCGCCGTGCGTGCCCTGGGTGTTGTAGGTGGCGGCGCTGAAGGTGGGCGTGGCGACCTCGGCGTCGTCCTCGCGAACCTTCGCCACCTCGATGATGCCGGTGCCCGTGAGGGGCGCCCCACCCTGATCACCGCCTACCGCGAGCAGCCACACGTCCTGGCGGATGTCCGTGGGCGTGGTGAAGGAGCGTGGAGCGGTGGCGGCATTGGCGACCGCCAGGGAGTGCCGCTGGCGAGCCCGCGTGTGCGCTCCCGCCTCCGCGAAGTTCCCCAACTGCATGCTGTTGGGTGTGAAGGTGGCGCGCTCGATGCTCGCCAGGGCAGCGGCGGCCGAGGGACAGCTTCCACCGGCCGTCGCGCAGCCTCCGGACACGTACACGGTGTCACCCACCAGGCGCGCGGCGGCGTTGCCGCGAGCCACCGTCAGCCCGGTGCCCAGGGACACCCACCGCCCGAGGGCTCCCGGTGGCAGGGGCCGTGGGGCATCCTCGGTCGGCGTCTTTGCACCCGCATCCTCATAGCTCACCTGGGGCAGCTCCGTGCCCGTGCAGGCCGGAGTCGCGGGAGCGGCAACTTCGTCCAGTTGCCGCTCGGCGCCCGAGGACTCGTTGGCGGTGGCGGTGCGATAGATGCGGTACTTCGCCGCGCCGGGGACGCACCGCCACGTAAGGGTGACCGTGTTCAGGCCCTCGTTGGTCTTCACCGGGTACTCGTCCGAGGGCAGCGTCTCGCCGTTCGGGTTCTCCGGGTCGTTGCCATCCAGGACCGCGGACACCCGGTAGTAGAACGTGCCCGTGGGCAGCGCCGTGCCCTCCTTCGTGCCGCGCTCGGGAGGAGCGAGGGCCGGGGCGTCGGCCACCTTCAGCACCTGCGCGCGCTCCACCGTGTTCACGGCGTTGCCGTCCGAGCCGCGCACGCCGCCCAGGACGAAGAGGTACGAGGTATCGCCCGGCACGGTGCGGACGATGGCCGTGAGGCCTCGGCGCGGCTCCGGGGTGTCGCCCTGTGTGCCCACGCCCAGCGGGGTGCGCTCCAACGTGCGGAACGTGCAGGGAGTGCCGGTGCAGGCGCCGCCCACGTCGCCGAAGAGCGTCACCGGAGCCACCTCCACGGAGGCCAGGGTGTTCGTGCCGTCCGTGCCGCCGAGCGCATAGAGGAAGGGCTGGCCCAGGTCATCCGTGGCCAGTACGAGCGGGAAGTCCGCGCGCGCCGTGGCCAGTTGGGTGTTCGTGGCGGGCCCATGCACCGGGTTGGCGGCGGGGTTGGTGACGATCAGTCCCGAGTAGTTCGCGTACGCCGGATCCGCCGTGTTCTGCACGCGCACCACGAAGAGGCCCGGGTCGAGCTGCAGGCCCTCCGAGGCCTGCACCGAGTCGCCGGTGGGCGTGGACTCGGCGCACTGAGCGGCCGCGATGGTCCGAGGCACGAGCGCGCTCAGGCTCGTGGCGCTCGCGGTGCCCGTGGCTGGCAGGTCGCACGCCAGGATGTTTCCGGTGCCCAGCTGCTTCAGGAGCTGCACCTTCGCGCCCGCGCCGAAGTTCCTGCCAGTCACCACCAGCGGCTTGCTGGCGTCCAGGCCCGTCGTGTCGATGGCCGACGGGGAGAGCGCCTCGATGACCGGCGGCTCGTTCTCCAGCACGGAGAAGCCGTTGGCGGCAGGCACTTCGCCCAGCGCTCCGCTCGTGTCCGCCACCCGGAGGGCGTACGGGCCCCCCGCGAGGATGCCGTTGGGACACGCGTCATCCGTCAGCGGCAGCGCCGCGTTCCCCGAGCAGGTGGGCACCACCGCGTTGAGGATGCTCGGGGAGACGGAGGCCACGCGCTGGAGTGGAATGGTCACCGTCTGGGTGGGGTCCGCCTTCAGCGGGGCCACCAGCCATACCTCGGGCGCACCCTCCCCGAAGGGACGCTGCGAGCCCGTGGGCGTGTTGTAGAGGGTGATGGGCTGGTTGCGCCGCTGCCACCCGAAGCGCGGCTCGATCGTCAGCGCCCCCAGCCGGGCATAGGCGACGGTGACGGCGTTGAGCTGGGTGACCGCGCAGCCCTCGGGGTTCTCCAGGACGAAGGCGTAGGTGCCCTCGGGCGTGCCCGCGGGGAGCTCCGTGGTGATGCGCGTGGAGGAGTTCACCGACAACGCGAAGATCTCCACCTCGAAGCCGTCCTCGCGCAGCAGCTTCATGGCGGGCAAGGCGTCCGGCCGGAACCCCGTGCCCTCGACGATGAGCTGGCTGGGGCCGCTGAAGGAGAAACCCTGTGGCGCTGTCACGCGCGTCACCGTGGGCGGTGGGACGACGATGAGGAGATCGGCCACCTCGGAGGCGCCTCCTCCGGGGTTCTTCACCTCCACCGCGTAGTTGCCCGGAGGCAGCGCCTCCGGCGGCGTGGAGTCGCTCGTGGGGATGTCCACCTGCAGCAGGGTGGAGTCCCGGTAGAACACGTCGGCGCGATCGAGCGTGAAGGTGACCGGGCCCTTGAGCGTCACCTGAGGCAGGCCCACCGTCGGCTCGCCCGTGAGCACGTCCTGGGGAATGGGCGTGAAGCGCTCTCCGAGCAGCTCGACGCGCCAGCCCTGCTCACCTCCCTGGGCGTTGCACACGCGCGCGGGGGCGACATTGCGTTGGCGCGGGTTGATGGAGCCGACCAACAGCGGCGAGGTGCCCTCGGTCGTGCGCGAGCACGCGGCGAGGACGAGCAGGGCTGCGACGAAGGGCAGGCGCAAGGGGATCCTCCTCTGCTCCCGACAGACCTCCCATCTGTCGAGATGGTCATCAAACACGGGCGCGGGCGGGACTTCACGGCGGCGCTTCGATGCAGCGCCTCCCTGCAGCGCTTCACTTCAATGCATCATCGCGGCGTCCGAGGACTCCTCCTCGGCCTCCGTCACCTTGAGCGGCACGAGCTTGTCCAGCCGCTCCCGGTCCACCACGGTGCCGACGGTGGGGAAGTTCAGCCCGGTGGCCGTCCACTCGGGGGCGAAGAGGATGGGCTCGGCGGTGCCGTTGTAGCCCAGCTGCACCAGGGCCTCCTCCTCGAAGGTGCGGCAGCGCTTCTCGCAACAGACGAAGCCCTCGCGTACCCGGTACAGGCCCTCGGCGGGCAGGGGCTCGAGGTGCTCGGCCCACTGGGCGTCCGGCAGCGTCGTGCCGCGCGAGTGCCAGCGGGCGCGGTTCACGCTCCAGCCGCTCGGCAGGTAGAGGCCCGGGCCAGGGTCCCCATGGTTGTGGAAGTAGACGAGGCGGCCCTCGGCGATGGTGTCACCAAGTGCCCGCCGGGTGCGGTACAGCCCGCAGGGGGGGAGGCTGGACATGGTGCGCGTTCTAGCGCGCCTGGAGGCCGAACCCACCTGTTTCCCGGGCTTCCGGGACGGGGGCCGTAGTTTTTTCAGGGGCCCGGGGGGAGCTGGGCCCTGTACTGGAGGGTGGGGTCGCTCAACTTATTGAAATCACAGGAGGGCATGGGGTCCGAGGGCGTCGGCACGCGGGATGCTAAGGACAAGAGCGTGGGCAGGACGGGCGGTTCGGGCGGTACGGGGTTGGGCGGTGAGGCGGGGCAGGACGGGCGGGTCGGTGGGGGGGAGCAGCA
>NZ_JAXIVS010000028.1 GCF_034259325.1 Hyalangium ruber
CCTTCCCCTCAACGCACCGTCACTGCACGGTCGCCCGGCCGAACGGCACCTCATTGCCTGCGCGCGCCCGCTCTTATCAAGCTCTGCTCATCCCATCGCAAACAGCCGACTTTGGATCAGGCCTGGCTGCGCACCTCCGACATCGACGCGGCCTCGGGAGCGCTGGAAGAAGTGCAGCGCATCGTCTCGCGCATCCGCGCGCGCTGGCCCAAGACGCGCATCATCCTGCGTGCCGACTCCGGCTTCGCCCGGGATGAGCTCATGGCCTGGTGCGAGCAGCACGGCATCGACTTCGTGTTCGGCTTGGCCAGAAACCCTCGGCTGCAAGCGATGATTGAGGAGGACCTGCAGTTGGTGCGCGCCGTCTCCCTCGAGGAGCGCGAAGGCGCTCCGGTGCGGGCCTATCGGGAACTGCGCTACCGCACGCTGGACTCCTGGACGCGCGAACGCTGCGTCGTTGCCAAGACGGAGTGGCTCGGGGACAAATTCAACCCGCGCTTCGTGGTGACTTCTATGCGCCCCGAGGAGCATGAGGCCCGGGCGCTGTACGAGCAGCTCTACTGCGCCCGCGGCGACATGGAGAACCGCATCAAGGAGCAGCAGTTGGACCTGTTCGCCGACAGGACCAGCGCTCACTCCCTGCGCGCCAACCAGCTGCGCCTCTGGTTTGCCTCCGCCGCGTACGTCCTGCTCAACCTGCTGCGCCACTTCGGCCTGAAGGGCACCGAGATGGAGCGGGCTCAGGCAGGCACCATCCGGTTGAAGCTGCTCAAGGTGGCCGCCATCGTCCGCGTCAGCGTCCGTCGCCTCGTGCTCTCGCTCAGCGCGGCGGCGCCGGTGCGCGAACTCTTCGCGCGCATCGCTCAGCAGCTCCGCGAAGTCCCAACTCCCTCCTGACGCCTCTCAGCTCTTTGACAACCTCGACGGACCTCATCGCCGGCCGGTGCTGGCCACTGTCATGCCCGCAGGGCGCCACCGCGTGGCCATTCGCCACGCGCGGCGCGCTGACGCCGCCTTTTGATGACGATCCGCCCGGCGCTCTCCTCTGTGTGACAGATCCGGGCTAGAGACGCCCGAGGGGCACACTGAGGTCACATGAAGAAAACGAGGGCAAAGAAAAACCCAGCAACCCTTTAAGATTGCTGGGCTTCTCGGGATGGAGGCGGCGGGAATCGAACCCGCCGCCGGAGGTTTCCGGGAAACGTGCTCCAGAAATGGAGTCAGTGGGCACCCCGGCGCGGTGCCGGTGGCTCCGAGGTGGGCTGCCGAAGGCTGTCATATGCCGGGTAGTAGCAAGCACCTCTCCACTCGTATTCATCGTCATTGCAAGGTGGCTGCACTTCGGGCGCGAATCGCCTCCAACACCCACCGTTGATGACCACCTCTCTGGGCTGACATTTGCCAGCACTGTTGGGACGGCGCTGGCCAGGCAAGGGTTTGGGAGGCATGTCCAGACCAATGCTGGACCACCCTCGTGGCGGCGAGGGCTCCTTCATCGGCGCGGTGAGCACCTCCTGAGCAAGCTCGATTGTGCCACCGTCCCCCATGCCTCCATCCCGGCTCTCGGCTTGAGCAACCGCGGGCGCTTCCTCCGAGGACAGCTCCTGTGAATGGCGCTGAGTACACACCGCGAACAGCACCGCGGCAATGCCCACCCCAATCCAGGGCAGCCACGTCATGCCTTGTTCCCGTGGCGCGGAGGCAGCCATGACGCGTGCGAACTCGGCCGCCTCTCGCCGTGAGGCCTGCGCTTTGTCCTCCGCGGCCTGCTGCCGCACCTCGTGCGCATTCCCCACTTTGGAGACAGCCGGTGCCAGCCCGGCAAACAGCGGTTGATCGGCTGTGGGGCCCGCGCACTCGGCTTCCTGTTCCAACAAGCGGGCCAGTTCCTGAGCGGTCCCCCGTGCCTCGGGACGCAGCGAGAGCATGCGAAGAATGATCGCGCTCAGCTGGGGATCCACCCGAGAGTTGAGCACCCACGGAGTTCGTGGACTGGCCAAGTCCGCATACCAAAGGCGGGAGCCAGCGTCGCCCGGGTCGGTGGTGGGTGGATACTCGCGGGTGACGAGGCGGTAGGCGGTAACGCCCAGCGCGAACAGGTCATCCGCCGGGCTCGCTGGGTAGTGGGCGGTGGGCAGGTGGTTGAACTCGAGGGAAAAACACCAGGCCTCGGGGCTGCGGTAGGCGGTAGTGCCTGGGGGCAGCGGCTCGAAGGTGAGCATCGAGGCGCCCGTGTGGTGCCCGGAACCGAAGTCCATGAGGAAGGCCGAGCCATCGGCGCACACCAGGAGGTTGTCGCCCTTCACATCGCGGTGAACCCCACCCGCCGAGTGGGTGGCATGAAGAGCCCAGGCCGCCTGAGCCAGCACACGCATGACCTGACGGGAGGAGGGATTGTGCGTGGCGGCCCACTCGTAGAGCGGAGTGCCCTCCACCCACTGCATGACAAGGAAGGGGTAGAGCCGGTCCGCGAGCTGCCATTGGCCATGCCCCAGCAGCTTGGGCACGTGGGGCTGCTCGAGGCGTGAGAGCAGCGTCACCTCGCGCTCGAAGCGAGGATCGAGCGGGGTGACCGCCAGCTTGAGGGCCACTGGCCCAGCGTGCGGCGAGTCCACACGAACGGCGCGGTAGACAGCGCCGAAGGTTCCACGGCCGCGCCAGGCCACGATGCGCCAGTGCTCCACCACGGTACCCACGGAGAGAGTTGCCGGATGCAGTTCGGGAGCGCGCGGAATGTCCATCGGGTGCCTCGCAGTGCGGGAAGCGGCCACCTCGGCCCACGCACAGCCTACCCCATGGGTAGGCAAGGAGCAGCACCCTCCTTGAGGTTACCCGGGGCAGGCATGGCTGGGAGGCCCGCGAGCGTCCGAGCGCCCTCAGCCCCCGTAAGGCGCCGCGAACTCCGCCCACCGGCCGTTGGGCTGCAGCCCCGTGCCCGGATTCTGGGTTCGGTTGGCCTCCGTGCGCAGCTCGCGCGCCGACCGCGCCAGTGACTCGATGGCCAGCACCCGCGCGTTGAGCTGAGCATCCTCCGCGCCCTCCAGCCGCTGGATCCACGTGCGCATGAAGCGCACCGCGTACAGCACCTCGTCCCGGTCGAAGATCTCCCCCGTCTTCCGCAGGTCGTCCTCCACCAGATAGATGAACATGCGCGCGAAGTTGGCGAACATCCGGTCATGCACCGCGCGCCTGCGGTCCCCCGCCGGCGGCGGGCTGAAGTTGTCGCGCAGTTGCTTGAAGCTGAAGGTGCGCACGCTGGCGATCTTCCCCGTCCCTGCCCGGAAACCCGGCGCCTCCATCCACTCCCGCGCCGCGGACTTCTCCACCGCCATCTTCGCGACGATGAACGCGTGGTGTACGTCGTACTGGGGCAGCAGCACCGACTCCAGGTAGTCACCGATGAAGGTGGCGAAGCTCTCGCCCTCGTACAGCAGCGCCGGATCCCTCAAGAAGGACATGACGAACCACGTCTGCTGGAACACCTCGCTCTGCTTGAGGCGCGCCTCCGTGTACGAAGGTTCCTCGTGGATGCTCTGGTCCACCACCGGAGGCAGCACCGTACACGGGTGCGCGCCCGCGTCGCACGTCACTGGCAGGCGCCGGGCCAGCGGCTGGATGCGCAGGTAGTCGCCCGTCTCCCAGATGGGGTTACGGGCGATCACCTTCTCCAGGTGGGCGCTGATGGCCACCGGCTCGCTGCCGACGCGCTCATCCACCAGGAAGTCCGGGTAGCGGTGCGTACCCTCGCGCAGCATGTGCTGGAAGACCTGGAGCGAGCGGTACTTCAGCCGCATCCACTCGCAGGCGCGCGGGTAGTCGGCCAGGTTGGCGCCTCCCAGGTCCGGATTGCACTCCGTCATGGCGCCGATCGCATCGTAGTAGCCCCAGAGGGTCCGGTCGCCCGGCGCCGCCAGGTACGCGTCCACCCGGCGGTACCACTCGTCTCGCGCGCTCACCCGCGGGCTCGTGGCCATGTCGGGAAACCACTCGAACACGGAGCGGTGCTCCTGACCGTGGTAGCCGTCCTCCGAGAGATGATCGAACGGCAGCCCCAGGCGAAGTTGGCGCAAGTCAATGGCAAGCAGCTCGTCGTAGGCCTGGCGCGCCTTCTCCAGCGAGTCGATGCGCCCGGTAGCCCACAAGAGCTTCCGCTCGTTCACGAGGGAGTCCATGAAGGCTCCATCCCGCTCACTCTGGGCACTCGGCTCATGCACGGACAGCCCGGGAGTGGTGGCGGCGAAGGGCTCGTAGGCGGGCTGGAGCGGGCGGAAGCGCCCCGGGTGGAGCAGACGCTTCATCTCATAGCGCTGCCGCTGCACGTGGATCAGCCCCACGAGGGCGTTCGCCTTCTCTTCATCCACATGGGAGAGGGCCCGCCGTCGGAGGTCCGCGTCGGTGTAGCCCACGCGCGCCAGCTCGATGGCGTCCGGGCTGTGGCAGCCCGCACAGGCGCCCCGCGTACCCTCGTGGCGCCAGGCGGCCATCCCCGCCGCATAGCGCGCCTCCAGTTCCGCGGATGGCAGTGCGTTCGCGGGCACGAAGGGGGCACCACACCGGGGGTCCGCTCCCGAGGCCTCGGGGCACAGCAGGGACTCGGGGTACGCCACCGCCTCAGGCACCGGATTCGTCGGAACCGGTGGGAGGGGCTCACTCGGACCAGGCTCCGGCGTGGAGGGAGGCTGGCTTCCACAAGCCGCCAGCGCCAGCAGTGCCCCCAGCAGGGCGAGCCGACGCACGGGCGGGAACATGGGCACTCGCGGGACACGGCTCGTCATGGCATGGCGCATGCTGGAAGATCCAACGAGCAGGCACCCTACGGGGTCAAGCCCACATCTGGGGTCTACGCCCCGGGATTGAACTCAGCACTGCGTCTGGCCAAGAGAGGAAAGGACGCATCCCAGCGGCTCTTCTCCCCCGCGCCCCGTGCTCACGTCTTCGGACCGCCCCGGTAACTCGCTTGTGCGCTGGCATGAGCCGACTGCCCAGGCGCCCCGCTCTTGTCAGGAGCCGTCGCCGGTGCTCTCCCCCGCCGCCTTCGCCGCCGCCTTTTTGCCGGAGCGCCCCCGGACTGGCCTCCGAGTTCTCGCAGGACCCGCGTGCGAGCACCGCTCTCCAGACGCAGCTCTTGCATGAGCGTATGAACCTGCCGCGCACCGTGCGGATGACGCAGCGCCTCGCCGAGCCGCTCGACGATATCGATCCGCAACGCCACGGGGCCAAGAACCTCGTACCCGAAGGCTCGCGCATCCCGGCCACCAAACTCCGCGACCTCCAGCGCCGGTTCTCTCGGTACGCCCTGGGGTGGAGGGCTCTGCTGGAACAGCGCTGTCAGCATGCACCGCCGCTCCAGCGCATGCGGTGCGAGCGCCTCGGCCACGTAGAGGAAGCGCTGTCCCTCGCGGACGCCCAGCGTCCTCAAGTGCGCGCGCTCCGCATCGTCCAGGAGCCGCCACTGCTCGCGCGCCTCGCCCCGGGAAATCACCCCCAACCCCTCGGCCAGACGGTAGGCGAGGCCGCGCGTCGCCGCGGAGCGACTCGCTCCCGTGAGGGCCTCGGCTGGAAAGCCCCCCATGGCTTCGGTGACGAGGTCCCGCGTCAGCGCCACCAACCGGCGCTCCAGCCGCTGCCGCGCGCCCGCGGTCCAAACCTCCGGCTCCGCCAGCGCCAGCTGCGGTGAGCGCCGGTCCTTCCCGCGAACCAGACGGGCCAGCGGCTGATCTTCGAACGAAATGCTCCCCGACGCGTCCACCTGGAAAGCTTCGTGCGTCGCATCGACCACCTGCTGAACGAACTGCTCCTCGGTCATCGCGGTGCCGTCAGCGCTCGGCACCTCTCCCAGCAACTGCCCCAATCTAGCGAAGGGACTGTCCGACCGGGGCGGCGGCGGTGCCGTGGCTCTCACGAATCGGCGCGCGCTCCTTCGCGCGGCCTGTTGCACGAAGCGCTCCACGAGCCGCTCATGGAGCGCGTCTCCCAACGCGTCCTCGATGCGGCGGGTGCGCTCCTGCCACTGCTCGGCGTCGTTCAACCAGCTCGACCGATGGCTGATGTACGTCCAGATGCGGATGGCGGCCAGCCGGTCCATCAGCGTATGGATGTCCCCGGACACGTCATCGAGCGGCGACACCTGCTTGGCCAACCAGGCCTGCTCCAGCTTCCCGTCGCCCTCGGAGAGCTGAAGGAAGGTCTCACGGAGCAGCGTGACGTGCTGGCCAAAGAGCCCTTTGCGAAAATCCGGAATCTGGCAGACCTGCCACAGCAGCTCGACCGTGGCGCGATCGGTGGCGATCTCTCGAATGGCGGGAACGTGCGAGAGGTCCTTGAGCGCGTCGAAGTCGTCCGCGCGCTCCACCCGGACGAAGGCATTGTGGCGCGGCGCGCGCGCCAACGAATCGAGCAAGGCCTCCGGGCTCGAGAAGTCGAGCGCGGCATTGCGCCAGATGAGGCTTCGTACCGCCGGGAACCGGTGGGACTCGATGGCCGAGATCACCCGCGGAGGCAGCTCGGGCAGCGTGTTGAGGGTTCCGAAGCTCCCGTCATTCAAGTGGCGGCCCGCGCGGCCCGCGATCTGGGCCATCTCATCCGGGAAGAGCTCTCGCTGCTCGGCGCCGTCGAACTTGGAGAGCGCCGCGAAGGCAACGTGGTTGAGGTCGAGGTTCAGCCCCATCCCGATGGCATCGGTGGCCACGAGGTACTGAACCTCTCCCGACTGGTACATCGCCACCTGGGCATTCCGCGTCCTCGGGGAGAGCGCTCCCAGCACCACGGCCACGCCCCCACGGAGGCGGCGCAGCGATTCGGCAAGCTCGTACACGCGGTCCGCAGAGAACGCGACCACGGCCGAGCGCGGAGGCAGGCTCTTCAGGGAGCGCGTGCCGGCATAGCGAAGCTGGGACAGGCGGGTGGCGCGCTTCACCGAAGCCTGGGGGATGAGCCCCTGGACCATCGGCCGCATCGTGTCCGCGCCAAGGAACCAGGTCTCCCGGCGCCCCCGCGCATGGAGCAGTCGATCGGTGAAGACGTGCCCGCGCTCGCGGTGGGCGGCAAGCTGGATTTCATCCACGGCGAGGAAGTCGACTGGTCGATCGAGCGGCATCGCCTCGACCGTGCAGATCCAATAGTCGGGGCGTGGCGGCAGGCGCTTCTCTTCCCCCGTCATCAGCGCCACCCGCCCCTCGCCCACTCGAGCGGTCACCCGGTCGTACACTTCGCGGGCGAGCAGGCGCAGCGGCAAGCCGATCATGCCCGTGTCGTGCTCGAGCATGCGCTCGATGGCGCGGTGGGTCTTCCCTGTATTGGTGGGCCCCAGCTCCGCCACGACGACGGACGACCGGCTGGATGGGCTGGACATTGGCGAAGTCTAACCCCGGGCAGGGCCCGCTGCCCTGGGGGACAGCTCACCGAGAGGCCGAGCACGGCCCCTCGGCGAGCGGATCGCCACGACCAGGGGCAGTTGGAGACTTGCTGACGCGCTCAGACGAGCGGGCGGAGCGTCTCCTCCAGCTTCGCGCGTGGCACCGCGCCGACGATCTGCTTCACCACCCGTCCCTCCTTGAACAGGAGCAGCGTCGGCGTCGCTCGGATGCCGTACTCCTCCGCCGTCCGCTGGTGGTCATCGACGTTGAGCTTGGCGAACTTCAGCCGCCCCTTGTATTCGGAGGCCAGGGAATCGAGCACCGGGGCGATGACGCGGCACGGCGGGCACCATGTCGCCGTGAAGTCCACCAACACCGGTTGCTTCGATTCGAGCACCTCGCGCTTGAACTCCGCATCCCCGAGTTCGATGACGTCTCCTGCCATGACATGTCCTCCTGGAGAGGCGACGGTTTACGTGGGCCGTGCCTCGGTACGCAGGAGATGTAACGGCGGGGGTCTTCGTGGACGAGAGCCCCTCGGGAAACGCACTGTTCCGCGAAGCGCCCCGTCCCTCAACGGGGCTCGGCCTCCCAGGGGACCGCCGCGCTGCGCTCGGCGAGCAGGCTCAAGAAGGCGCGCACCTTGGGAGGCTGCTGGCGGCGGCTGGGGTAGACGGCAAAGACGGGGATGCCTGGCGGTGTCTGGGGCTCCAGGACGGGGACGAGCATGCCGGCGCGGACATCCTCCGTGACGAGAGAGGCCGGCAGCCGCACCACGCCCAACCCCGCCCGCGCCGCCGCCTGACCCGCACGGACACTCGGCACGCGCAGCCGACCGCTGACCGGCACCGTCCGCGCGCCCTTTCCCACCCCAAAGAACCAGACCTCGTCCGTGCCGGGCTCGGCCAGGAGGACGCACTCGTGTCCCTGCAGCTCCTCGGGAGCGCGGGGGGTCCCATGGCTGCTGAGATAGGCAGGACTGGCGTAGTAGCCCGTGCGAATGAGCCCGAGCCGACGCGCCATGAGCGTGGAGTCCGCCAGCGGTCCGGTCCTCAGCGCGAGATCGTACTCCTCGGCGATGAGATCCACGTGCGCCTGGGCGAGGGAGACCTCCACGCGCATTCGCGGCTGGCGCAGGAGGAACTCGGCGATGACGGGCGTGAGCAGCTCGCCGAGCAGCGAGAGGGTCGCGATGCGCAGCGTACCCTGAGGCGTATCGCGCGCCTCGCTCAGCGCCCGATTCACCTCCCGGGCCTCGGCGACCAGGCGCGAGCACTCCGCGTGGTACTGCCGCCCTACCTCCGTGAGCCGCAACCTGCGCGTGTTGCGCTCGAGAAGCCGCGTCCCCAACCGCTCCTCGAGCGCCGCGAGCCGGCGGCTCACCGTCGACTTGCGCAGGCCCAGGCGCTCCGCCGCGGCCGTGATGCCGCCTGTCGCCACCACCTCGGTGAACAGCAGCATGTCATCCAACAGCGGAGGGCTCGGGGACACGGCCAGAGCCTATGCGCCACGTGAGCAGAGCGCGAGCAGTGAGACATGGAGGTGGCGAAGGAGTGTGACGAAATTGCGGGCAGTCAATCCCTCTCGTACGCTCAAACTCTATGCCAGCGTCGACCTACGATCGCATCGTCATTGGCGCGGGGACCACGGCAGCGGTCTACCTCAGCTTCTTCCCGCCCAGAGAGCACGAGAAGGTTGGAGTGATCGGCACGCCCGAGCCCTGGGCCAAGCGTGGCCATCACCAGATGGGCCAGCCCCCGCCCTTGCTGATGCTCCCGCTCGAGGAGCCCGATCGCCCCGAGGGCTTCGATCCGCACACCTCGCGCACCCCTCTGCCCTCGTTGGATCGCCCCCCCCAGGAGCCATTTCTGCGCTCCGATCGCTTCGCGCGACAAATTCCGCTCAACGCCCGTCCCGACGAGAGCATGGGCCAGTTCGCGAACAACAAATACCGGCACGCGTGGGTCGAGTCGGTCACGTGGGTCATCGATCGATTCAAAGTCTCCTACCGCTATGCCGCCGGCGAGAAAGCAGGCCGCACCAAGTACCTGTACGCCAGGCAGGTCATCGCCGCCTCGGGGCCCGGGCCCGCCTCGCAGACCCAGAACTACGACGAAGCCGCGCCACTTGGCGTCTATCACACGGGCGACGGGTATCTGAACGAGCAGGTCGCGGTTCGAGGCAAAGCCGTCGCCGTGGAAGGGGGCTCCGCCACGGCGGCCTGGAGCGTCGAGAAGGCCTTGCTCGGCGGCGCGAACCACGTCTTCTGGTTCACTCGGCCCGGCGAGGACAAGAAGGGAAGCAAGGATCTCGTCGAGCTGGGAGCCCATGGGCTTGCGAGGCTGGTGGAGGCAAGGTTCTCCGCCGCGTTCCCGGCGGGAGATCGAAACCTGTGGCTCAAGCGCTGCCCGGCCATCACGCAGATCGTCGGGACCCTCAAGGCCAAATGGAGTACGCAGGAGCAGCGGCTGATCCTCGCCTTCGACTCGGGCCTCAACGTGGCGGTGGATCAGTACGTGGCCGCCGTCGGGGCCAGTGAGACGGCCCCTTACCTGGGTGAGCTGCGCAATGGCCTCAAGGCCATCGTGGATACGGAGGGGCACCTGCACCCCTCCGGCAATGCCATCCTGGGATACACCGGACATAAAGGGCAGTTGCTGGTCGTCGGCGCTGGCACGTTCAAGATGGATCCGAAGAAGGTGGATCAGCATCCCAAGTTCTATGCGCAGGGCAACGAGTACCTGCCCACGGCAGCCCGCCCGCCCGAAGGCATCCCGACGATCATCGCCAGCATCGCCACGCTCACCCGGTACCTGACGGGAGGCGGCTCACGTTGGTTGGACATCAACCTCGGCAACTTCAGCGACCTCGATGTTCACTTCAGCGAGGGTATCGCGAGAGCGTTCGCCCAGGTTGCACTCCAGATGACCCATGGCTTCAGCCTCGAGCGGGTCACGCAGTTCCTGACGGATCAAGTCATCGGCACGCGCATCATGAAGAGCTCTCCGTATGGGATTACGCTCGAGGAGATGATCGCGCTCTACCAGAACCTCCGGACGATGTTCCAGGATGGCACCCACCTCCAGCACCTCATCACCGCGTATTCAAAGCGCGGCGCGAAAAAAGAGTGAAGGAGATCCTCACTCTCCGTGCGGGCCGGAGTAGTCTTCCCCTCCAAGCGCAGTTCCCACTTGGAGGAGAAACCCTTGTTCCACAGACCGCTCATCCTATTGGCCGCTGCGTTCGGCGCCATGGGACTCATGGCGTGCCCCGCGAAGTCTGGCGATCCGCTCCAGCCATCTCCCGGAGTGTCGCAAGTCCAAGCCGGACTTAGCTCATGCCAGGCGGATCCGTCCTGGCTCACCAGCTCCACCCTTCCCAGCGAAGTATCCGGGAGCCAGACGGACTGTAACGTCGAGCAGTTCATGTGGCAGAGCCTGCTCGCGCTCGTCCAACCTGCCGCCAACGATCCCTCCCGGGTGCAATTCGAGACGTGGATGCCTTCCTACGGCATCTTCATCAAGGATGGGACGCCCACCCCCTGGGGACAGGAGCCACCCACCTCCTGCGCCAACATCACGACGCAGCCGACCACTGGCGGCAAGACGCCCCGCGTCTATTCCGACATCACCAAGCAGGCCGGCTCCGATCAGCCGCTGATCGATCTGAAGGGCGAGCTCGTCTACTACGGCATGTCCGTGAACCAGAGCGTTTACACCATGCTCACGTCTTGCCAGCTCTACAAGGCCAACTGCGCGGGCCCCCTCAAGCCTGGGAACCAGGGCATCAACCTGCTCCAGAAGTATCCGAACCTGGCCTACCCGGATACCGCCGTCGAGCTCAAGACGAGCTGGATGGTGCTCGACGACGCAGGCGTCTCCTCGGGCCTCTATTACGTGGTTCCCGGCCTCATCCAATACAAGAACTCACCCTGCCGTCAGGTCAACCTGGGGCTGGTCGGAATTCACATCGTGTCCAAGACGCCGAATTTCCCGGCGATGATCTGGGCGACGTTCGAGCACCGCAACAACGCGCCCGACTGCAGCAACACCTCGGCCCCGCCTCCCCTCGGAGGCTCGTGGAATTTCTACAACCCGAGCTGCACCAACTGCGTGACCAATACCTTCAAGGCCGGTACCCCGGCTCAGGTCTGCCGCATGCACCCGCAGGGGGACTCGGCCACGGGCACCTTCCCCGCGGGCAACGACTGCAAGGATGATCCCAACCAGTTCGCCTGCCTGGAGAAGACCCGCAAGCTGCTCGCCGAGAGCACCGCGGCCATCAACTCCATCAATAGCAGCGTCCAGGCGCTCATCCAGGCCAACCCCACGCTCATCAACAAGGTCTGGGCCAACTACGAGCTCGTTGGAAACGTGTGGACCGTCGGAGGGACCATGCCGCCCTATCTGCAAGCGCAGGCAGGCGCGCTGTCCGCCGCCAATACCTCCATGGAGACCTTCGTTCAGAATGGCGTCGCGGCGGTGAGCAATCCCTACAACTGCTTGAGCTGCCACAACATGCAGGGCCCCACCGAGAGCCAGAACCTGCCGCCCGTGGGCCTCAGCCACCTCTTTGACAGTGTCCAGATGGCGGGGGGATGTGAAAACGGCTCCTTGCCCACCACTTGCAGCGCCTACGTCAACAGCCGCTAGACAATCGAGCCGACCCCTATGAGCTACCTCGACCAACCTCGCATCAACTTCGCGGGTACGTTCCAGGCCTCGCCCGCCACCATCAACAACACGCCCAACAACTACAACCCGGCGAACTACAACGCGGACTCGCTCAAGCCCGAGAACATCGAGCTCTACTGGGAGCCCAAGGGCGACAGCATCTTCGATCTGATCAAGTGCCAGGTGACCACCGTCGACCCTCCCGGCTCGACCCCTGACTCCCTGTTGGGAGTCACGGTCACCGCCCTGTATACGGGTGCCCCGCCCAAGCTGGTCGACCTGGATCCCATGCAGCAGAACGGCAGCGAGGTCTGGGGCCTCACCGTCATGCTCGGCGACTTCAGCGGCGCCTACGTCCAGGGCGTATTCAAGCCGGTCGCGTTCAATGGCATCTGGGGCAACTCCCAGGGCCCGAATACCCCCCGCAACTCCGCGAGCGGCTCCGCCGTCTACCAATCGACGCTCACGAACCTGAAATGGAACGTCGGCAACTCGGCGATCCTCCAGGCGCTCAAGGCCCGCTCGCCCAACCGCCTGTCCATTCGCATGGTGGTCAGCGCCCACAACAACGCCCCACAGCTCTATGCCTTCACCAGCGCCACCTTCCAGTCGATGCAGGCGCAGGGAGTTCCGCAGAGCATTTTGAGCCAGCTCGTAAGCCTCCAGAGCTACGTGATGAACGTCGACAGCAACGGCAACCCCGTGGCTCCGGGGCGGGGCTACATCCCCACGCAGGCCTACGTCAGCACCCTGCTCGAGCAGTTCCTGGGCCAGAGCGCCGCGCAACAGTACGGTCCGGCGATCCTGGAGGTGGCCAAGCAGCCCTACGCGCCTTGGATCAACTACGACACCGGCAAGCCACTGCCCGAGCAGCCGCTCTTCGACTTCAACTACGGCAAGGTCGTCGGCTCCGTCGGGCCCTGCCTGGATGACGAGCCCACCTATGCCGTGCCGGCGCGAACCCTGGCGCCACCCGTGAACTCGAAGTCTCCCGCCTGGTGGGCCCAGGCTCAGCTCAACCTCGAGGGCTCCACTCCCTCGCTGACCGTCGATCTCGCCAACTCGCTGCCCGTACGGCTGCCGGGGCGACCGCTGTGGAAGGAGACGCTCGGGACGTTGTCGCTCGCCTATTACACCGGCACCGGGAGCAACAAGACCTACACGACCATCGTCCCATCGATCGACTACTCCAACCCCGATTTCATCGACAAGCAATCCGGGATGCTGGTCGTCACCAACTTCGGCTCCGTCGACCCCAAGAGCCTCGACAAGCTCCCGCTCGCCTTACTAAGCACGACGACCGCCAGTCCCACGCCCCAGCCCCTGCTGGAGGAGAACTCCGAGGGGTTGAGCATGCGGGCCAACCAGTTCATCTTCCGCATGAACCCGGGCATGCAGACCACGCCCACCTTCCCGCTCGGTGAGACCAACACCGTCGATATCCACGTGCGCAAGTTCGGCCGTATCGAGGGAACGGAGCAATTGCAAATCAGCCTGAACACCCTCAGCCCGAGCGCCGCGGCCAAGTACACCCTCGGCACCCTGGGGACGTCAGGCACCAACGGCATCGACGCGGGGAACATCTCGACGCCCCCGGGCAAGCTGCTCCTCTCCGCGAATCCCGTGCCGGTCACCAACGGCAAGGCCACCCTCACCATCACCGGCACGAACCCAGGCAATCCGCGCAAATACGTCGACGGGCAGATCTATTTCACCACCTACACCTTCAGCCCCCCGGTCGCGGACTACAACCAGGATCCGAACGATCTCCTCAGCACCCAGATCTATGAGCAGAACTCGATCTCGGGCACGCCCAGCTGGGTCAATGGCATCGGCGACATCCTGCGGCAATACGGCATGCTCTATCCGATCATGGGCCGCTTCCAGCTGTGGACCTATGAAGGCGTTGTCGCGAACCGTCAGAAGATCGAGCGTGTCCTCAGCACGGACATGAGCGATCCGCTGCACATGCCGGTGACCCGCGATCTGTCGGCCGTCCGGAGCAACCTCATCCTGAATTGGTTCAAGGCAGGCATGCCTTATGGGCCCATCGGGCCCGTGGGAGGGCCGGGAGCGGTCTGGGACAATCTGCCCACCGTCAGCAGCTGGGGCCCCATGACCAGCCTCCTGGTGCGCTCCGGCGACATCCTCGACGCCATTCAACCCAGCTATGGCTCCAATGTCGCGTCCATGCAGGGTGGCCCTGGCGGGACACCCACCACGATCGACCTGACCGATGACGCGATCGTGAAGCTCACCGGTTTCACGGGCACGTACTTCGGCATGATGCAGGTCGCGCAGATCAGCTTCCATACGGCGCGCGGCAAGACGTACGGCCCTTTCGGGACCATGCGAAACGTGTCGAATCCGCAGCCCTTCGAGCTCGCCGCACCCACTGGCAGTGCGATCAGGTCCTTCTTCGGTGCGACGGTGGTGCATTCGGGCGGGACCACGTACATCGCCGCCATCGGCGGCAACGTGCAGTTGCTCTAGCCCTCAGCACATCAGGAGGGGGCGAGCACCGACGCGGCGGGCCTCAGCGGGGCCCGCTCACGCTCGGCGGCGAGCTCGCCCTTCTCCTGTCAGGGCCCGCCCCACTCCGAGCCCGCCTCGATATCGGCTCCGAGTACCTCGCACGGTGCTCTCCGTCTTCGAGGAGCTGGACGCCGCCGCGTAGTTCCATCCCTGGTGACTGCTGTGATCAGGCGGAAACAGCAGTTACCAGGGCTCCGCCCCTCTAGCGCGTGCCAACCTCTCGGAATCATTGGAGGCGGGTGCTGGCACGCGGCTGGCTATGGGAGGAAGGCATGAACCTGCCCGCCCTGAACAACCGCCCCGTCGTTGCCCGCCTCCCCACCGCCGCCACCGGGAACACGCTCGGTGCTCAGGCTCAGAAGGCCTCCGAGCCCAAGAGCGAGAACAAGGCGCTGGGTCACTCCATGAAGGACATGTTCGAGGCGCAGGCCAAGAAGGCGGCGCCCGAGAAGGCCAAGGCCCCCGAGAAGGAGCTGCCGGCCGAGTACAAGGAGGCCGTGGCCCGCGCCGACGAGTTCCTCAACCCCAAGTCCGACAAGAAGCGCGGCGAGGACTGGCATGTGCTGAACGACGGCCGGGATGGCAAGGCCACGGGCAAGAAGGAAGAGGCCCAGGCCTCCAAGCTGGTGAAGGCCAACGAGAAGCTGGAGAAGGAGGCGCTCTCCAAGCTCTCGGAGGGCGAGCGCAATCAGTACAAGGAGGTCAAGGACGCCATCGCCACCTACCACGACAAGGGCTCGGAGCAGCTGGCGCTGCAGAAGCTGCTCTTCCAGGGCAAGCTGCCCGGCGAGAAAGACCTCAAGGGCGAGGGCACCACGCTGGACCACCTGGCGCGCGCGGCCAAGGGCGATGACCTGGCCAAGGGCGTGCAGCGCGGTGACTTCGCGGGCACGCTGGCCCGGGAGCTGGCCACCCCCAGCTCCATCAACCAGGGCTCCAAGGGCACCTGCGCCCCCACCTCGCTGAGCATCGACCTGGCGGAGAAGAACCCCGCCGAGTACGCGCGCCTCTCCGTGGGCCTGGCCAGCAAGGAGGGCAAGGTGGACCTGGCGGACGGAAAGACGACGCTGCACCGCGAGAAGGAGACGTCCTTCAAGGATGACGGCTCCAATCGCTCCATCAACCAGCGCATCCTCGCGCCCGCCCTCATGGAGATGGCCAACCTGGAGAGGGACTACAACGACAAGTCGGGCGACGGCGCCGGGGCGACCTCCGGAGGGCTCGACAAGCTCAACGACGCCATCTCCGGCAAGGACATGAAGTCCTCCGAGTTCGGCGACAAGCAGAAGGACACCGCCATGCGCATCATCGACTCGGAGCTGTCCCAGGACAGAAACGTCATGACGGGCATGCGCTTCGAGGAGCCGGGCAAGCCGCACTCGTTCCATGAGGTGCTCGTCACCGGCACCTCCAAGGAGAACGGCAAGGACTTCGTCCACTTCACCAACCCCTGGGGCGACGAGGAGAAGATGTCGCGCGACGACTTCAAGAACCGCGTCTTCTCCGCCAACTACGAGGGGCCGGACCTGGGCGCGCTCGCTCGGGCCACTCAGCTCAACAGCATGCGCCAGGTGACCGTCTAATCGAGAGGACGCTCTCCGCCAGGGGCTGGAAGCGTTGGACGCTCCCTACGGAGCGTCCGAAGCCCTCTCCAGCTTCGCGACCACGGCCTCCAGCTCCGCCACGCGGCGCGTGAGCGCCTCGGGCGCGAGTGCCTCGGGCTGTGGGCGTGGAGACAGGTGCGGATCGCTCCTCCAGAAGTCCATTCCCATCTCGGCGGCCTTCTCCACCGAGCACACCACCAGCCGCACCTGGATGGTGAGCAACTCCACGTCCAGCAGCTTGATCTTGATATCGCCTGCCACCACCAGGCCCTTGTCGAGGACCCGATCCAGTACGTCCGCGAGCGTCGCTCCCCGGGGCCCCTGCACAATGCGCTGTGTCGTCATGGCGTTTTCCTCAAAGCAGCTTGCCGAGTGGCCCCAAATCGAGGTTCAGGTCCTCTTCCGTGAGCCCGAATTCCATACGGAGCTGCTCGATCTCCTCCGCCTGACGCATCAGCGCCGACCCCAGTCGTTCAATCTCCTCGTCACTCAGGGAACCGCCCTCCATCCGGCGGATCGACTGCTTCTCGAGCAGTTCGTGCAGCAGCTTCACCACCGTGAGCACCAGTTGCCCCAACCCGTTCGACAGGAGCGCTCACGCCACGAAGTTGAAGGGAGGCCACGGACCGCTCACCGCGAGCTTCGCGGAAGTGTCGTTCGCGACCGGCGTCAACGCGTCACGAAACGCGGACACCTCCTCGCGAGGCACCAGGAAATACAAAGAGCAGAGCGCGGGCGCGCCCGAACGCGAGGGCGAGAACTCCATGCGGTGCTCCCTGCACAGCGGCGCCACCTTCGCAAGCAGCGCCTGTTCCAGCGCCGTGCATTGATCACGCAGCCGATGGTCCGCGGAATAGCGACGCTGCCGCGCCTTGAGGTAGTCCGCGCCAGAGCGGATCATCGGAGTGGCGATCTCCTCCGCCGTCTCGAGCGGGCCGGAAAGAGAAACCAGCGCCCGAATCCCCAGCTCGACGCAGCCGGCGATCCTCTCGAGCGTGTGCAGATAGGCCTCACGCCGTGCCTCGAGATGCGCGCGGACCTCCACCTCGTCGGAGAGCACGCTGCCAAAGCGCATGGGAACCACATCGGCCACGGCATGCTGCGAATGAACGACGCGCTCGTATTCGAGCAGATCCACCGTCGGCGGTGTCTCCACCCGAGCCCGGTCCATGATGGGTGAGACCACCGCCGCGAGCCCGCCGTACACGACGCGCCGCAGTTCCACTCCCTGGAGCCCGCTCCCGCTTCCCGGCAGCGCCGATGCCTCAGCACCAATGCAATACATCAACAACCCGGTGCCCTCCTGCTCAGCCAAGCGACTGCTCCTCGGATCCGTGCTCCGGCTCGCCTCCGAAGTGCGGCGCGAAGTTGTAGGTGGGCCAGGGACCACGCGCCGTCAGGCTCAGACCCCGCGCCGCCAGCGGCTCCGCCAATGGATCGAGGCGCCTGGCAAGCTCTGCCTCCGCGCCACGGGGGACGAGGAGCGCCCAATGGAAGACCCCTTCCACCGTGGGAGACTCCGCGCTGCGCGAGGGGAGCCGCAGGGGACGCCTCGCGAGGACCAGCCCCTCGAGTGCCCGCGCCACCATTGCCTCGGCTTCCTGTATCCACCCGCGCGCCGCGCGGGCCGCGTCCTTGCGCAGCTTCTGCTCCATCAGGTAGCGCGCTCCCGCCGACGCGGGCAGTTTCGCCACCCGAGGATCGGCGGCGAACATCGCCTCCTCGCAAGCCTTGAAGTCCAACACGCCCTGGAGCGACCACTCCTCCTCATGCTCTGCCTTCTCCAGGAAGGCCGCGATTCGCGCTCGCTCTCGGCGGAGCAACGCGTCCAGTTCCTCCAGTGACGAGAACAGGCAGCCAAAGCGCAGCGGCATCACCGGCGAGGCGCGCATCATCTGCTCGATCACCTCCTCGTGACGCAGGGCGCGCGGCCCCAGCCAGCCCAGGTCCTTCAGGTGGGCCTCACCCTCCTCGCCTGTCCACTCTTGAAGTGGCACCTCACAGTAGATGGCGGCGATCTCCCCATGGACCCGCGCGCGGAGCGGCGCGTCCCCGGACAAGCCGTAGCCCACCACCGCCTCCACCGCGCGCTCACGCGCCAGGCAAAACACGTAGAACCCCATGTCTCAGTGACTCCCGGAACAGGCACGGCACCGGAGCACGTGACCTCTGCCCTGGACTGTTACACGCAGTGCTGACAACCCGAGGTGGCCCCTCCGGGCGGTTGGCGAGGAGGCACCCCATGAATACAAGGGAGCAGACCGCCGATGCACTGTGGTAGACGGCAGCGCTTCCGCGCCCTGAGGAGGGCATTCATGCAAATCGCGAAGGACACCGTCGTCTCCATCGACTACCGCCTGCACCTGGGAGATGGAAAGATCATCGATGAGAGCGACGAGGGCGATCCGCTCGTCTACCTGCACGGGTATGAGGAGATCGTCCCGGGGCTGGAGAAGGCGCTCGAGGGCAAGAAGGCGGGCGAGTCCCTGAAGGTCCAGGTCACTCCCGACGACGGCTACGGCGAGTACGACCCCAAGGGCGTGGAAGAAGTGCCCCGCGAGGACTTCCCCTCGGACCTGGAGCTGGAGGCGGGCGGCATCGTCAGCGCCACGGATGACGAGGGCGACGACGTGGACTTCCTCGTCAAGGAAGTGAAGGAGAAGACGGTCGTCGTGGACTTCAACCACCCGCTGGCGGGCAAGACGCTCCACTTCGAGGTGACCGTGCGGGAAGTGCGCGCGGCGACCCCCGAGGAGCTCGAGCACGGCCACGCGCACGAGCCGGGCCACGCGCACGACCACTGAGTCCCCTCAATCCATCAGCCGCAGAAGGCTGAGGTCCAGGCGGCTCCGCACCAGGCCCAGCAAGCTCTCCAGCTCTGGGCCCGCGAGGTTCAGCCGCGAGGACAGCTCCGCGCGCGTGAGCTTCAGCAACCGCTCGCGCGCGTGGGCCACTCGGCGGGCCACGCCCGAGCGCGACTCGCCGTACATCGTCGAGAGCCGATCCATGGTGAGGCCATGGAGGTGGTGAAGGCGCAGCAGGGCCCGCTCTCGCTCGGGCAGCGCCGCCAGCGCCTTGCGCAGCGCCTCGGCGAGCGCTTGGCGTGAGTCCTCTCGGAGCAGCTCCCGCTCGGGGTCATCCGAGGACAGCATCCGGGCAAGCACCTCGGGCGGCTCGTCGAAGAGCTCCTGGCGCCCATCCTGGCTCGCCAGCTCTCCGACGATGCGCGCGGCGATGATGCGCACCCACGCCAGCAGCGGGCCCCGGCCCGAGTAGTCCGCGATGCGCGGGGGCGTTTCTCCGCGCCCCAGCAGCAGCCGCTGGCGGAGCACCTGCAACACCTCATCCACGGTGGACGCCGGGAGCTGGCCGAGGCGAGCGGGCACCTTCTGGAGGATGTGCTGCTCGAAGGCCAGGAGGGCTTGATGCTCCCCCTTGGCGCAAGCACACGCGAGGTACAGGTCCGCGCCCTGGAGCTGGCGCAGCACCTCCAGGGAGCCCTCCGGCAGGTGCCGGGACAGGTGTCTCACGAAACTCTCCGGCGTGAGCGACACGGTGGGCCACTGCGCCTGCCCCGCCGCGTGGTGCTCCCGAAGCAGTGCCTCCAGTCCCTCCACCTGCTCCAGCGCGGCGTGGCGCTCGGGTGGCGCGTGGGTCCGCAGCAGCGCCGCGAGGGAGTCGCCTTCCCCGCTCTTGCTCATGGCGTGCCTCCGCGCCGTTGCCAGGCCTGCACCTGTCGCAGCTCCACGCGAGCCCGGAGCCCTAGCCCTTCCAGCTGGGTCCTCGCCTCTTCCGCCAGGGCCGTGGCGCGTGTGGGATCCGGGGCCGAGCGCTGCTCCCCGAGCGCCCGGGCCAGCAGGAAGCACGCCCACGCCTCATCCAGCGGATCCCTCGGGGCGCTCACGTGGAGCTTCCGAGCCCGCTCCAGCAGCGGCGCGGCCTGCTCCGGGGCTCGGAGCGCGAGGTGCGCCTCCGCGAGGCAGGCGAGGTCCAGCGCGGCATCCGGCGCCTCTCCTCCCTGGACGCGCTCATCCACCTCCAGCGCGCGCTGGCAGAGCTCCAGCGCCTTGCGGGGCGCGGCGGCGGCCAGCTCGAGCTGCCCCTGGGCCCGCAGGGCATTGGTGACCGCGGCGTCCTCCGCGCCGCCCTCCTTCTCCCAGAGCTTCACGGCGAGCGACAGGGCCTGTCGCGCCTCCTCGTAGCGGCCTGCCCGGGTGTGGACGCGTCCCAGGGAGGTCAGCATCGGAGCGGCGCGGGGAGTGTCCTGACCCAGCGAGCGCTGCACGCGCAGCAGGGCCTCCTGGAGGAAGGAGCGCGCTGCTTCCAGGTCCTGGGAGTCGTAGGCCACCATGCCCAGCTCGCTGAGCGCGCTGGCCGTGTTGGGATGCTCCTTGCCCTTGCTGGCCTCGAAGATGGCGAGCGCCCGCGAGAGGTTGCGCCGCGCCTCGTCGAGCTGTCCCAGGCTCCGCTGGACCGTGGCGAGGTTGGTGAGCGGAGCGGCGAACGCGGGGTGGTTCGGGGGGCGGGTTGCCTCCAGCAGGGCCAGGGAGCGGCGCCAGGTGGCGATCGCCTCCTCGCGCCGGCCCAGCGCCAGCAGCTCGATGGAGATGTTGTTGAGGTTGAGGGCCAGCGAGGGGTGCTCGGGCCCCCAGAGGCGCTCGCGGATGTCCTGGGCCTGGCGGTAGAGCTCCAGCGCCTCGGCGGAGCGGCGCTGCCGGGAGCGGACCCGGCCCAGGCTGGAGACGAAATAGGAGGTGCGCACGCTGTCCGGGCCGGCGAACTTGCGCGACAGCTCCAGCCCTCGCGTGAACGCCGCGTCCGCCTCCTCCAGCTTTCCCTGCACCAGCATCCATCCCCCCAGCCGCAGGTCCAGGTCCGAGGTGATGGCCGGGAAGCGCTCCCGGCCCAGCCGCTCCACCGCCGCTTGGGCATGCTGGACGATCCGCTCCGCATCCCCGGTGCGGCTGCCCTGCTCTCCCACCGCCCAGATCAGCAGGATCCACACGCGCGCCACGGTCTGATCGTCCTTCGCGGCCTCGGCGGCCCACAGGGCGCGGTAGAAGCTCTCCTCGGCCTCCTTGAGGTTGCCCGTCAGGCCCTGGAACTGGCCGTGGAGCACGAGCACCTCGGCCTCCAGCGGGCGGTAGTCCAACCCTTGGATCTCCCGCAGCAACGCCTCCGTGACCGCCTTGCCCTCGGCGTGTCTGCCGGCCTCCAGGCGCGCCCGGCCCTCGGCCAGCTTGCGTCGCGCCGCGTCCACCCGGGGCCGGAGCGCGGCTGGAGGCTGCGGACGAAGCGAGGGCGCTGGATCCTCCCGGCACACGGTGAGCCCCTCGAGCGAGGCCACCAATTGCGGCGCGCTCTGCACCGTCTGCGCGTCCGCCTTCTCCAACATGTCCGTGACGGCGGCCAGCTGCCACAGCCGCGCGTCAAGGCACGCGGCCGTCTGCCAGGCGGTATCCGCGCTGTCTCCGCCCTCCGCCAGGCAGGCGCCGGTGCGCAGCTCGCGCCACTGCGAGGCATAGGCATCCAGCGCCGTGGAGAGCCGCTCCCAGGAGGACTCGGCGTAGGGCTGGCCGATGGCGCGGAAGGCCGTGTGTACCCGCTCCCTCCGCTCGGGGCTCCAGGCCGCGGCGAGCTTCTCCACCTCCTGCTCGCAGCGCACCTCGCGCCGGTGCGCCACCACGTACTCCCCGCCCATGCCCACCACGCCGGCCACCAGCGCGGTACCCACCACCCACGCGAGCACCCGCCGGGGACGCGGGGTGAGCGCCTCCAGCAGCGCCTCCATGGAGGGGAAGCGCTCCTCGGGCCGAGGCCGCAACCCCCTCAGCACCACCCGCCGCACCCGTGCGGGCACCCGCGTGCCTCGCCCTGGCGGCCGCACCTGCCCATCCCTCGCGGCCCGCCCGAGTTCCTCCAGGCTGGTGCCCTGGAAGGGCCGCGCTCCATAGAGCGCCTCGTAGAGGGCCACGCAGAAGCTGAACTGGTCCGAGAGGGCGTCCGCCCGGTGGCTCTGGAGCTGCTCCGGCGCCATGTACGCCGGCGTCCCCAGCAGCGCCCCCTCCTGAGTGAGCAGGGAGGCCCCCTGCCCTGGCGCGTCCGCTCGCGGCGCCGCGGTGTCTCCGGAGGGCTCCGCCGGATCCGTGGTGAGGGCCAGCCCGAAGTCCGTCACCCGTACCCGGCCATCCCGGCCCACGAGGACATTGGCGGGCTTGAAGTCGCGGTGTACCAGCCCCGCCGCGTGCGCGGCCGCCAACCCCCTGCCCGCCTCCAGGAAGACGCGCAGCACCTCCTGCCAGGAGCGCGGCTGGCGCAGCCACTCCGCCAGCGTGGTGCCCTCCACCAGATCCATGGCCAGGAAGACGCCGTCGCCGCACGTGCCCACGTCATGCACGGCCACGACATGGGGGTCCGAGAGCCGGGCCAGCGCCTGCGCCTCGCGCAGCAGCCTTCGCCGCAGCGCCTCCTCGTCCCGTCCCTCCGGGCGCAGCAGCTTGATGGCCACCCGGCGGTTCAGCTCCGGGTCTCTCGCCGCGTACACCACCCCCATGGCTCCCTGGCCGATGCGCTCGATCACCACGTAGCGCGCCAGGGTGGCTCCCGGAGCCAGCTCCGCCCCCCCTCCGGCCCCCCCCGGCAAGCCGGGCCTGGAGCTCGCCCCCGCGGCGACCGCCAGCTGGCACAGCGCGCACCCTTCCGTGTGCGCAAGCACCTGGGTTCGGCGCTCCTCCGGCAGCAATCCTCCGAGGAAGTCGCTCAGTGTCGTCTCGCTCGGGCAGCCCATCAGGGAGAACAGATTATCAGGTCCGGCTCGCTAAATACCCGACATCCCTGGATTTTTAATTTTCTTGGGATGCGGGTAATTCCGGGCCCTCTTCATCCATGGAACCCCCATCGGTCCCGGACTCCATGACTCCAGAATCCCTTCATCGCTCCGCCTCCCCCACCGAGAGCCCTTCGAGCCAGCGCCTGCGGGTGGGTGCCCTCGCGCTGGGAACCGTGGCCCTGATCGCGGGCGTGGCGCTGATCGCCAACCGCTCCTCTGAAGAGGCGGGCCAGGGCCCGACGAACCCAGCGACGGCTCCGGGCGCCCCGCGACAGGGGCCGTCTGGAAGCGGTGCCTCCGCTGGCCACGAAGGCCACGAGGGCTCGGAGAAGGCCCGGGAGAAGGGGCCTCGGTTCTCCAGCACCACCTGCTGGGAGAACCTGGAGCAATTCAACGAGACGGTGACCCTCGACACGTTCCGCGCGTGGGCCGCGCCGCTGCTGGCCTCCAAGGACCCGCACGTGCGCGAGTACCTCAAGGGGCGCCTGGCCGAGCTCATCGGCAAGGACGAGGGCCGCGCGCTCGAGGTGCTGGAGTGGGCGCGCGAGGCCGCGCCCGCGGAGTTCAAGGTGCTGATGGCCGGCCTCCGGGGCTCGCAGGCCATCACCCTTCCCAAGATCGGCGCGCAGCTCACGGAGATGGGGCTCGATGAGCGCATGGACATGGGCCGGCGCGCGGGCTTCCTGGACGAGCTGCGCAACATGCCCCAGCTCGAACCGGCCGCGCTGGATCGGCTGTCCCGCTTCGCCCAGGACCCCGCCTCGGGCGAGGCCGGCTGGGTCACCACGCGCGCCATCGGCCAGGTGATGAAGGGAGACTTCACGCGCACGGGCAACGCCAAGCCCTACCTCGACAAGCTGTTCACCATCGGCACCCAGTCGCCGGACGAGCCGGTCCGCTACCTCGCCCTCGAAATGGAGATGCATGCCGAGGCGCCGCTCGACGCGCAGGCCACCGAGAAGCTGGCGAAGATCCTCGCCACCGAGGGCAGCGAGAACATCCGCGAGGTGGCGGCGCACGACCTCTCGCTGGCCGAGGACAAGGCCAAGGCGCTGGAGATCTACTCCCAGGCCTTCGAGGCCGAGAAGGACCTCTGTGTGCGCTGGGCCCTGTTCCGCTTCGCCGCCCGCGCCGCGGGCAAGAACGCGCTGCCGGTCATGGCGAACATGGCCGTGACGGATCCGCGCTTCCAGGCCAACTACCACGACTTCCAACGGCTCTACGCCAGCGGCGTCCTCGACTTCGATCGGATCTGGTTCGGCCTGCCCGACCAGAACCCCCACGGCTGCCTCGACAAGCACGAATAAGGCCCGGAGCTCACCCATGACACGCCACTTCCTTCCCCTCCATGGGCTCCCCACCCTGGCGCTCACCCTCAGCCTCCTGGCCCCCACCCTGGCCCTCGCCGGGCAGGAGGGCGCCACGCAAGACGCTCCCGCGCTCAAGGGCGAGAGCTGCTCGGTCCAGGGGCTGATGGATCAGATCCGCCGCGGGCTTGGCTCGAAGTCGGAGGCCTACAAGCTCTACCTGCGCACGCTGCTGCGCGAGTCGGCCGTCACCCTGCCCCTGAGCGAGCTGCAGGCGGCCTTCGAGCGCGAGTACGACCCGGCGATGGCCGAGCACCTCGCGGCCGCCCTCGTGGCGAGGACCGAGCGCGGCCTGGAGCCCGAGGCGATGGAGCTCGTCGCCCAGCGGGCCCTGGGAGATCGCGACCCGAGCATCCGCGCCGCCACGGTCCGCGCGCTGCGGCGCACCGGCGCGCTGGAGCGCACGGGGGACATGTACGAGCGACTCATCCGGGACCCCTCGCCCGAGGTGCGCCAGGAGGCCGCGACCAACCTCGTCGAGGACAACATCGAGGTCTACGGCGGGCGGGATGCCCGGGCGGCGGATACCGCCGTCACGGTGGCGGCGGCCTCCACGGATCCGAAGCTGACCGCGCAGATCCTCGGCAACATCATGACCGGAGAGGTCAGCGCCGGCTCGGCGCGCAAGCTCGAGCAATTGCTGGGCAACGACTCGGCCGAGGTGCGCGCGGCGGCCAGCACCGCGCTCGGCGGCGTGCCGGCGGCGGAGATGGGCAGCGCCCGCGAGGCGCTGGTCGGCATGTACCGGGGAGAGAAGGACCCCACGGTACGCAAGGCCATCATTCAGAGCATCGCCCGGCTGGGCTTCTCCGGCGCGGTGCCCGAGCTCCAGCGGCTGCGCGGCGTCGATCCGAGCCTCGCCCCCGAGATCGACACGTGGATTCGCGTTCTCAACATGGACCTTCAGGAGTGGAGCCTGATCCTGGGGGCCAAGCAGCGACTGCAGCAACAGGCTCGGTGACACACCTTCCACACGGGGGTCGGTGAACCGACCCGAGAGGAACAACGATGCGTAAGACGATGAAGACGGTATTGGCTTCCCTGGCGCTCATCCCCGCGGTCGCGTCCGCCGCGTACCGGGTCGGCTCGCCCTTCCCCGGCGACGTGACGGCCACCACCTATTACTCGAGCGGCTCGTTCCACGGCGCGGTGGACATCTCCAGCCGCAACGCCTGTGGCTACTGGGGTGTCGAGACGGGCGTGGTGGGCTCCATGTCCTGGAACGTGACCATCCGCACCACGGGCGTGGTGTGCTACGGCAACGGCAGCGGCAACCAGAACGAGGTGAAGCACACCTTCGCCAACGGCTACACGCTGCGCCAGTGGCACTTCCTCAAGGAGCCCACCTCGTACGACCGGACGTGTGACCGCTGCCAGATCGGCGACGAGGGCGGCACGGGCAACGTCACCGGCCCCCACACCCACATGCAGTACGACAAGTCCGGCACCAACAGCACCTCCTGGTACTCGGGCACCACCAAGGGTGAGTTCCTCGACCGCGGCGAGACCGTCGGCTACGTCGGCTGATTCGCCTGAGCGGTTCCAGGCAAGGAGGCGGGTCCCCAGGGGCCCGCCTTTTTTATTAGGAACCGAGATTCCCTGCCATCTCAGCCATCCATGCTTTCCAAGTGGAAGCAGGAGCGTTCTGAACGGACGCAACCACGGGGCCTCGGCCCTGCTTCGAGGACACGTCTCCCTCTGAAACAGCTCAGCGTGGAGTGCTGGCGCGGCCTTTGCTCATGCCCGCTCCGACTCGCTGAACCCCCATTCGGAGACAGTCCTCAGATGAAGAACCTCGTGAAGCCGTTCCTCTCTCTCGTCAGCACCCTGGCGTTCGCCGCCGCGCTCTTTCTGAACGGACAGGCGCAGGCCGCCCAGCCCCTGAACCTCGAGTCTTTGGCCTGGCAGGCCACGGGCCCCGGCACCGTGACGAGCACCCCGGACAGCGGTCCGGCCGACTCGATGGCCTTCGACTACTTCCTGAACGGCCCGGCCGTCTGGAGCCCCCAGCAGTGGACCTTCACCGCCACCGCGCCTCAGACCGCCACGCTCAACCTCGACTGGACCTACTTCGGCTTCCACGCCTGGTTCATGGTCCACGCCAATGCGCAGGCCTTCGCGGATGGTCCCAACGGCCGCACCTATGCCCCCCTCTACTCGCGCAACTACGGCGATGTCTGGTCGGTCACCGGTACCGCCTCGCTCCAGCTCCATGAGGGCTACGCGTTCGGCTTCATCATCGACGGCCAGAACTTCGACAGCGACTCGCGCCTGCTCGGCAACCTGAAGATCACCGCCAGGTTCAACCTCGAGTCGCAGTCGTGGCAGGCCTCGGGCCCTGGCACCGTGACGATGACCCCGGACAGCGGCCCGGCTGACTCGATGGCCTTCGACTACTTCCTGAACGGCTCGGCCGTCTGGAGCCCCCAGCAGTGGACCTTCGCCGCCACCGCGTCCCATACCACCCTGCTGAACTTTGACTGGACCTACTTCGGCTTCCACGCCTGGTTCATGGTCTACGCCAACGCGCAGGCCTTCGCGGATGGTCCCAACGGCCGCACCTATGCCCCCCTCTACTCGCGCAACTACGGCGATGTCTGGTCGGTCAACGGCACCGCCTCGCTCCAGCTTCACGCGGGCTACCCGTTCGGCTTCATCATCGACGGCCAGAACTTCGACAGCGACTCGCGCCTGCTCGGCAACCTGAAGATCACCGCCAAGCCCTGAGTCCCGCTGCCTCCCGCTGCCCCGGGCCCTGCGTCCCGGGGCAGTGGCGTTTTCCCACTGCTACCACGACACCTGCTCGTCCGAACCGCCGAACATGGCCGGGAAGCCCTTGAAGTGCGGCAGCGTGTCCTTGATGGGCAACAGCGCGTGCTGGCACTGGATGTGGAACGTGGGCTTGAACAGGCCCTGGTGCAGCAGAAGCGCCGTGATGCTGCGAATGCCCAGCCCTGGCGGCTCGGCGTAGAGGCGGGTGCCGCACTCCCGGCAGAAGGCGCGCACGGTCGTCTTGAGCTTCCAGTAGGCGGGCTCGCCCGCCACGAGCCGGGTCGCGGGAATGCGGTACATCACGGCGGGGAGATAGGCGGCGCCATGTACCGCCTGGCAGTCCTCACAGTGGCAGTAGAACTGCGCCAGCGGCTCTCCCGTGAGCTCCATCCTGACCGCGCCGCAGTAGCATTGAACGGTGACCATGCGTGTTACTTCTCCTGGCGCCCCACCCACGTGCCAAGAAACATTTCGTCATCCTGCCGAAGCCTGACAGTCATCTCGGCCTGCCAGGGTGTACGTGTGCGGCCCGGGAGACAGCGTTCCCCTCCTGACTCTCACCGGAACTCCTCCACGCCACTGCTCCCGGGTCGCACACTTGCCCTCTATCTTCCATTCCATGGAAGAGACGCCTCGCGGCGGTGCGAACGACGGGACGATCCAGGTGCTCCTGGTGGAGGACGACGAGCGGCTGGCCCGGCTCACCGCCCGCTACCTGCAGGAGCACGGCCTCGTCGTCACCGTCGCCCGCACCGGCCCAGAGGGCCTGTCCGAGGCCAGCCGTCATCCCTTCGACGTCATCCTGCTGGACCTGATGCTCCCAGGACGGGACGGGGTGGAGGTGTGCCGCGAGCTGCGCACCCGGAGCGATGTGCCCATCATCATGGTCACCGCTCGCGGAGAGGAAGCGGACCGGGTGCTGGGGCTGGAGACGGGCGCGGACGACTACCTGCTCAAGCCGTACTCCTCGCGCGAGCTGCTCGCGCGCATCCGCGCCCAGGTCCGCAGGTCCCGGGGCCAGGCGGGTCCCGCCACCCAGCCCATCCAGGTCGGCCGGCTGCAGCTCGATCCGAGCAGCCTCACCGCCACCCTGGACGGCCGAGCCCTGTCACTGACGAGCTACGAATTCGTGCTGCTGCGGGTGCTGGCCGAGCGCGCCGGTCGCGTGCTCAACCGCGAGCAGATCCTGGATCTCACCAAGGGCAGCGCGGACGAGGTGTTCGACCGCTCCATCGACGTCCACATCTTCCGCCTCCGGCAGAAGCTCGAGGAAGACCCGCGCAACCCCAAGCTGCTCAAGACGGTCCGCGGCGCGGGCTACATGCTCACTCGCGGAGATGAACCCTGAGCGCACCCGCCGCCCCGGTCGTCCAGCAAGCGACCCACCACGGGGAGCAAGCGCTTCACACTTCGTAATCCGGGCGGCATTCACGGAAATGCAGCGCCGCGTACATCTGGTGGCATGAGTGCCGCCACCCCGTTGCCGCGATACGAAGAAGCCTCTCCCTCCGCGCCTCCCGCCCTGTCCGAGCCGCCCCTGCGTCGGCGGCTGCCACGGCGCTGGGGCGTGTGGCTGCTGGCCCTGCTCGTGGTGGCGGCGGGAGCCACGTGGCTGCTCCGGCGCCAGCCCACGGACGTGGCTCCCTCGTACGAGACCCAGCCCGTGGGCCGGCGGCTCATCGAGTCTCGTGTGACGGCCACGGGGACGCTCTCCGCGCTGGTCACGGTCGAGGTGGGCAGTCAGGTCTCCGGCCGCATCCAGGAGCTAATGGTCGACTACAACTCGACGGTGAAGAAGGGGCAGGTCATCGCCCGCATCGATCCGCAGCTCTACGAGGCGGCGGTAGCACGGGCGAAGGCGAACGTGATGGCCGCCAAGGCCAACGTCCACCGCGCCCGCGTGGACGCCGAGACCGCGCGCAAGCAGGCGGAGCGCTCGCGGGTGCTGAGCGACAAGCAGCTCATCGCCCAGGCGGAGACGGAGACCGCCGAGGCCAGCGCGGAGTCGGCCCAGGCGGCGGTGGCCTCCGCGGAAGGAGCCCTGGCCCAGGCGCAGGCCACGCTCAGCGAGGCGCAAGTGAACCTGCGCTACACCACCATCGTGTCCCCCACGGACGGCATCGTCATCTCGCGCAGCGTGGACGTGGGGCAGACGGTAGCGGCCTCGCTCCAGGCCCCGACCCTGTTCACCATCGCCGAGGACCTGCGGAAGATGCAGGTGAACACGAGCGTGCCCGAGGCGGACGTGGGCCGGCTGGAGCCGGGAATGCCCGCCGCCTTCACCGTGGACGCCTATCCCGGTGAGCGCTTCGAGGGAGTCATCCGGCAGATCCGCAACGCGCCCCAGACGGTGCAGAACGTCGTCACGTACGACGCCGTCATCGACGTGGAGAACCCCGAGCTGAAGCTCAAGCCGGGCATGACGGCCAATGTCACCCTCACCACCGCGCGCAAGGAGGACGCGCTGGCCGTGCCCAACGCGGCGTTGCGCTTCAAGCCTCCCACCCCAGCTCCGGAGCAAGTGCAGGCAGCGAGTGCCACGGGAGGTTCGGGTGGCCAGCCTCGGGCCACGGATGGGAGCCGGACGCTGTACGTGCTGCGTGACGGGAGCCCCACCCCCGTGCGCGTGCGGCTCGGGGTGACGGATGGCTCGGTGACGGAGGTGGTGTCGGGCGAGCTGCGCGAGGGCGATCAAGCCATCACCTCGCAGGCAGGGAGCGCGGGCGCCACCGCGAGCACGACCGGAGCAAGGCCCTCGGCGGGCGGACCGCCGCCAATGGGCCGAGGACCTTTCTAGCGCTGGGACGAAGGAGACCCACCATGGACAGCACTGACAACCGAGCCCTCATCGAGCTGCGCTGCGTGAACAAGGTCTACCGGTCGGGAGACGTGGAGGTGACAGCCCTGCGCGGGGTGGACTTCAAGGTGGAGTCCGGGGACTTCGTGTCCATCATGGGCTCGAGCGGCTCGGGGAAGTCCACGTTGATGAACATCCTCGGGTGCCTGGACCGGCCTACCGCGGGCCAGTACCTGCTCGCGGGCCGGGACGTGTCCCGACTGGACCGGGACGCCCTGGCGCGGACGCGAAACCAGACCATCGGCTTCGTGTTCCAGAGCTTCAACCTGCTGGCGCGCACCTCCGCCCTGGAGAACGTGGAGCTGCCGCTGCTCTATGGTGGCGTGGGCTCGCGCGAGCGCCGCAAGCGGGCCCAGGAGGCGCTCGAGCGCGTCGGGCTGGGCGGGCGCCTGGAGCACCACCCTCGTCAGCTCTCCGGTGGGCAGCAGCAGCGGGTGGCCATCGCCCGCGCGCTGGTGAACCGGCCGCGCGTCATCCTCGCGGACGAGCCCACGGGCAACCTGGACTCCCGCACCAGCATCGAGGTGATGGCGCTCTTCCAGGAGCTGCGCCGCGAGGGCCTCACCGTGGTGCTGGTGACGCATGAGCCGGACGTGGCCGAGTTCACCGAGCGGGTGGTGGTGGTGAAGGACGGGCGGATCGTCTCCGACCGGCGCCAGAAGCCTCGCCCCGCGGTGGTCCCCCCCGAGGAGGCGGCGGCTTGATGAACTTCCTGGAGACATTGCGGCTGGCGTTCCGGTCGCTCCTGCGCAGCAAGACGCGCTCGTTCCTCACCGCCCTGGGCATCATCATCGGCGTGTCGGCCGTCATCGCCATGGTCGCCATCGGCGATGGGGCGCGCGCCAGCGTCGACAAGGTGTTCCAGTCCATGGGGACCGATCTGCTCATCGTCCTGCCGGGCTCTTCCTCGTCCGGAGGAGCGCGCGGGGGCTTTGGCAGCCAGCCCACCCTCACCTGGGCGGACCTGGAGGCCATCCGCACCCAGGTGCCCAGCGTGCGCGCCGCGGCCCCCGAGCTGCGCGCCTCCGCGCAGGTGCTCTCCGAGGAGCAGAACTGGACGACGGGCGTGGTGGGCACCACGCCGGACTTCTTCCAGGTGCGCAGCTGGACCATGGCCTCGGGACAGGCTTTCACCGAGCAGGACGTGGAGGCGGGCTCGAAGGTGGCGGTTCTCGGCGCGACGGTGGTGGAGAAGCTCTTCGGCCCGGGCGTAGACCCCGTGGGGCAGGTGGTGCGCATCCAGAAGACGCCCTTCACGGTGGTGGCGGTGACCGCGCGCAAGGGCCAGTCCCCCGTCGGCCAGGACTTCGATGACATCGTCTTCGTCCCCCGCACCAGCTTCCAGCGGCAGATCCAGGCGCAGAGCCTCGGAGCATTCATCCCGGGGGCCCTCTTCGTGCAGGCCGACCCCGCGGCGGGAACGGCCCAGGCGCAGGAGGCCATCACCAGCCTGCTGCGCGAGCGACACCGGCTGGCGGAGGGTCAGGCCAACGACTTCGACGTCCGCGATCTCTCCGAGCTGGCGAACAACCGCCAGGAGAGCACCCGCACGCTGAGCCTGTTGCTGGCCTCCATCGCCGCCGTGTCGCTGGTGGTGGGCGGCATCGGCATCATGAACATCATGCTGGTGAGCGTCACCGAGCGCACGCGCGAGATTGGCGTGCGGGCCGCGGTGGGCGCGAGGCCGCGCGACATCCTCATCCAGTTCCTCATCGAGTCGCTCACGCTGGCACTGCTCGGTGGCAGCATCGGCGCGGCCCTCGGCCTGGGCGTGGCACAGCTCCTCGCGGCCCAGTTCCAGTGGCCGCTGCTGGTGCGGCCGGAGGTCGTCCTGCTGGCGCTCGGCTTCAGCGGCGCGGTGGGCGTGGGCTTCGGTCTCTACCCGGCGCGCAAGGCCAGCCAGCTCGATCCCATCGACGCCCTCCGGTACGAATGAGGCTCACCTCTTGAGAGTCCCCGCATCCGCCTCCCGGGTCACCAGCCCCGTCGAGCTCTCGGCCGCGCGCTCCGCGCCGATGCGCAGCAGCGGCGTCTTCGCCGTGTAGAGCAGCTTGTAGGCGCCGTAGCTGCCGAGCACGCGCTTGACGTACTCGCGCGTCTCCTCGATGGAGATGTGCTCCACCCACTCATCGAGCTCCGCCTCCGGCAGGGCCTTCTGCCAGCGCTCCACCGCGTGGGGCCCGGCGTTGTAGGCGGCCACCGCGAAGGCGGGGTTCCCCTCGAAGCGATCGAGCAGCTGTCCCAGATAGGTCGCGCCCACGCGGATGTTCTCGGCCGGCTGCAGCAGCACCTGCTCGTTCACGGTGGGCATCTTGAGGGTGGCGGCCACCGCGCGGGCCGTGGCGGGCATGAGCTGGGTGAGTCCGAGCGCGCCCGTCGAGGAGCGCGCCCGAGGGTTGAAGCGGCTCTCCTCGCGGATGAGGCCCTGGAGCAGATCCGGGTCCACCCGGGCCTTGCGCGCGTGGCGCTCCACGAGCGGACGGTACGCCAGCGGCCACGTCGCTTCCCAGATGGGCCGGGACGCGGGGCTCAGCGGACCATGCACCTCCTGGCGCAGGGAGACACGGGCCACATGCCGCGCGGCCTTGCCTCTCCCGGTGCGCTGGAGGATCTGGAAGACCAGTCGCGCCGGCGCCTCGTTGAGCGCCCGGTGGTCCACCGCGAGCAACTCCTGCACGGCGCCGCGCTGGCCCAGCCGCAGCAACTCCACACCGGCGGTGAAGCGCGGATCCTTCGCCAGCGTGCCCAACGGCAGCGGCCAGACCTCACCGGGCTCGCTGGGCGTGGTCGCCTCAGCGGATGCCTTGGCACGCTCCAGACGCTCGGGAGCAAGCAGCGCGAGGCGCGAACGGGCGAGGATTCCGTACCAGGCCGCGGGCCGCTCCATGGCGATGCGCTCGTAGCGGGACAGCGCCTCCTGCAGCGCGTTCTGCCCCTCCAGCATCCGGGCGTGCCAGTACTGGGCGCGCCAGAGCGCCTCATCCGTCCGGGCCGCCTGCGGCAGTTGCTCCACCGCCTGCAGCGAAGCCAGCGCGGCCGGATGCTCTCCCTTGCGGTGGTGGAGCCAGAACGCGCGGAACAGCGCCTCGGAGGAGAAGTTCCCCGCCGGGTAGCGTCCGGCGACCTCCTCGTAGCGCGCCAGGGCGGCATCCGCCTGTCCCACGCGCTGGAGGAGCCAGGCCTCGAAGAAGAGCGCGTCATCGGCGTAGCCGTGCTCCGGATAGTCGCGTGAGAGCGTGGCGTAGGTGGGGATGGCGGCCTCCGGCTCCACCACCGACTGCGAGTAGGCCAGCATGTAGAGCGCCTGGGGCCGCACCTCGGGCGTGTTGCACTGCTGAGCCACCGGGGTGAGCACCTGGATGGCCCGGCGGTGCTTGCGCTCCTTGCGCAGGGCCTTGCCATAGGTGAGGTGCGCGCGGCAGGCCAGCTCCTCCGGCAGCGACAGATGCGGGAGCATCCGCTCCAACTGCTCCATCGCGGCCACGTTGTAGTGCAGCTCCACGAAGGTCTCGGCCCGGCGCACCCTCCACTTGAGGGGCAGCGGCAACCCCTGGAGCCGCTGCTGGGCGCGCTGGGCCTCGCGCGACAGCGGGCTGGTGGCCCACACCTCCAGCAGCGCGCGGTGCTCGGCGTTGTAGTCGCCCTTCGCGCGCGCCAGGTCGCACGTCTCCATCAGCGCCTTCATGCGGATGGCATCCGGCCCGCGCGACTTGCGGCTCTCGATGAGCTGGGCCAGGGCGTCCAGCGCCCCGGCGAAGTCCCGCCGGCGCTCGAGCGCGTTCGACAGGCTGAAGCGCGCCTCGGGGTACAAGGGCGAGGCCGCGCTCACGGCCGCGAACTGCTCGGCGGCGAGCTTCCACCGCCGCAGCGCCTCGTTGGCCTGGGCGGCCCGCAGCAGGCAGTGGTCTCGAAGGACGGTGTATTCCCCCGCCAGCGTCGCGAACTCCTCGGCCGCGGTGGCGAAGTCCCGGGCGTTGAACGCGCTCTGCGCCATCAGGAAGCGCACCGGCAACGTGGCCTGCTCCTGGGCGAGCAGGGTCCGCGCGCGGCGGTACCGCCCCCGGTCGAACTCCGCCTTCGCCCGAGCCAGCGTTCCCTCGCCGAAGTACGACGCGAACTGCTCCGGCCCAAAGGTGGCCTCGGAGAGCTCGCCACCCGCGGGCTGCGCGGCCGGAGAGTCGAGCAGCGCGTCCAATTGCTCCTCGGAGAGCACCTCGCCGGCAGGCGCGTCTTCACCAGGAGCTTGCGCCCAGACGGCACGCGCTCCCAGCACGCCTGTACAGGCCAGCAGCACCACCACGCGACGAAATCCAGCCATGCCAGTCACCCGCCCGTAAGCCAGGGGGCAAATGGATTGTCACGAGCGGCGCGGATGGGACTGGGGGCCTCGCATGAAGGATCCGCGCCGTCTTCCAGCGGATACGCGCGACCGATCGCTGCACGAAACACGACGGCCGTGCGTAGGCAGCGGTGGCGGTTGGGCCTACCTGCCCTTCGTCCCTACGACCGCGCGTGCTTGCGCTTCTGTAGGGCCGGATCGCACCTTGAAGCAGTGCCGTCTCACTCGAAAAGGTCCTCCCGACCAGGAGGCAAGCGAGGTAGCCACGGGACGGAGGTCCTTGCGCGGCAGCGTGCGCTGTACGCCCTGCCCCTGAACGAGTTCATGCGGGCACGCAACGCGCTCGCGGGGGAGCTGAAGACCCAAGGCCAGACGAAGCAGGCGCAAGCCACGAGGCAGCTGCGGCGCCCCGTCGTCGCCGCGTGGGCCGTCAATCAACTGGTCCACCACGCGCCGGAGAAGCTCGAGCGCCTGATGGAAGCCGCGCGAGCCCTGGAGAAGGCGCACCGCCGGGCCTTGTCCGGCCTCGGCGCGGAGGACCTGAAGGTGGCCAACCGCGCCTTTCAACAGGCGCTCGATCCCCTGATGGCCGAGGCCAGCGCCACGCTCAGCGCGGCGGGGCGCCCCCCCACGAGCGAGCTCACCCGGCAAATCGAAGAGACGCTGCGCGCCGGCTCGCTCGGGACGGAGGAGGAGCGCGCGCCCCTGGCCCAGGGCATGTTGACGCAACCGCTGCGCCAGTCCGGCTTTGGCGCCCTCTCTCCGCTCCTGCTCGTCGGGCCCTCTCCCGAGGCACGTACCCGCCCCAAGGCTCGAGCGCAGAAACCGACCCCGAGGGCCACCCGGCCTCCAGCACCAACCACGCCCGCGCCTCCCGCGGAAGGGGTGGTGCTGCGCGGTCCCTGGCGGACGCGAGACGAAGCGGAGGAAGCTCCCGAGCCCCCTGCCCCACCACCGAAGCGCCAGAGCCGCGAGACACGCACGTCCCAGGCCCAGGCTCAACGCGCCGCGAAGCTGGAGCAACGCAGGCAGGAGAACCGGAAACGCGCGCTCGAGGCCGAGGCCCGACGCAACCGCGACGCGGAGCTCGCCCGGCTCCGCCAAGAGACGAAGCAGCGGGCGCGAGATGCCGAGGCCCGGCGCGAACGTGACGCGGAACTCACCCGGCTCCGCCGAGAGGCCAGGCAGCAGGTGGAGCGCGCCGAACGCACCGAGCGCGGCGCGAGCCTGGACGTGAAACGCGCGGAGGCCCTGCTCAAGGCCGCCCAGGCGAAGACCCAGCGCATGCGCGAGGCCTTCGAGCAGGCGGAGGCCGCGGAGCAGCAACGGGCCGAAGAGGTCGCCCACGTACGGGAAGAGGCCCAGACGGCGACACGTGCCCTCGAGCAGGCACGGAGCGCGCTGCGGGAGCTCGACTCGCGCCTGTCTCCGTAGGGCCCCAAAGCGATGCGCGGTTCGTTCTATGCTGGCAGGCCACGGAACCCTCCACACCGGGCATACGCCCAGGAGTCTTCACATGCTTCGCGCTGGAACCGGGAGAGGCCTTCACCCCAGGGTGAGCGGCCTGGCCCTGGCCCTCTTCCTGCTGGCGACGCCCGGCGCCGCGCAGGACGCGGCCTCGAAGGCGGAGTCCTTCTTCGGCAAGGAGGAGCTGACCCGCCAGGTGGGGCTCCACGAGAAGAACTGCAAGAAGGGCGATGCGATGGAGTGCTTCAACCTGGGCCTGGCCTACGCCCAGGGGCTCGGGGTGCCGAAGGACGCGGCGCGCGCGGCCACCCTCTTCAAGCAGGCGTGTGACAAGAAGCACCTGGAGGCCTGCAACAACCTCGGCATCGCCTACGCGGAAGGCCAGGGCGTGGCGAGAGACCCGAAGCAGGCCCTGGCCCTCTTCGAGAAGACCTGCAAGGCCGAGGACATGAAGGGCTGCTTCAACGTTGGCCTGGCCTACGAGAACGGCACGGCGGGGCGGCAGGACGCCGTGCTCGCGGCCAGCTTCTTCGAGAAGGCCTGCGGCAAGGGCCACGCCGACGGCTGCCTGCTGCTCGGCCTGGCCCACGCGCAGGGCAAGGGGGTGGAGAAGAGCCCGGAGCGCGCCACCACCCTCTTCTCGAAGTCCTGCACGGCCGGGAACATGAAGAGCTGCAGCCTGCTCGGGGTGTCCTACATGTCGGGCGTCGGCGTAGCGCAGGACAAGAAGCACGCGGCCACCCTCTTCGAGAAGTCCTGCGAGGCGGGAATCGCCGGCGGCTGCTTCAACCTCGGCATCGCCTACCAGCGGGGCCATGGAGTGGAGAAGGACCCGGCGCGGGCCAAGAGCATGGTCCAGCGCGCGTGCGACCTGGGAATGCCCCCGGCGTGTGCGGCGCTCAAGCCCAAGGTCCCCTGACGAAGCACCCTGACGTTGACGCTCCGGGAGCCTTCCCCTAGGGTGCGCGCCGCTCCACACCCGGGGGACGCCCACACGCCATGGCTGGCAGCCTGGTGGACGAGCCGTGGAGAAGGCTCAACGAGGCTTGCCTGCTGGGGTAGACCCCCGGTGCTCGCCGCCAGCCCTCTGTCTGGTGTAGGGATACCGCCGCATGTTGCGCAATCTCCGTGAGCTCTACCAGTACCGCGGCCTGCTGCTGAGCCTCACCCAACGAGAGCTGAAGGCGCGTTACCGCGGCTCGTTGCTCGGGTTCCTGTGGACGTTCCTCAACCCGACGCTGCAGATGCTCGTCTACATGCTGCTGTTCTCCGTCTTCATGCGGCAGCAGATCGAGGCCTACCCGTACTTCATGTTCATCGGGCTGCTGCCGTGGATCTGGTTCTCCACCTCCATCTCCGGTGGGGCCAGCGCCATCAGCGACCGACGGGACCTGCTCACCAAGGTGCGCTTCCCGGCCCAGGTGCTTCCGGCCACGGTGGTGGCCACCCACCTGTGCAACTTCCTGCTGTCCATGCCGCTGCTGGTGGTGCTGGGGCTCTTCTTCGGCCACACCCCCACCTGGCACCTGGTGGCCTTCCCCGGGGTGCTGCTCACGCAGCTGTGCGTGACGATGGCGCTCGCCTACCTCATCTCCGCCATCAACGTCACCTTCCGGGACCTGCAGCAGATCATCGCCAACCTGCTGACGATGTGGTTCTTCGTCACCCCCGTCTTCTACAAGGCGGCGACCATCCCCGAGAAGTTCCGGGAGGTGATGGTGCTGGCCAACCCCATGGCGGTGATGATCACGTCGTACCAGTCCATTTTCTATGATCATCAACTCCCCGCGCTGGAGCCCCTGGCGCTGTGGGCAGGTATCGCGTTGGTGCTGCTGGGAGTGGCCTCCGCCATCTTCGAGCGCCGCCGCGAAGAGTTCGCGGAGGTCGTTTGAGCCAGACACAGAACATGGACGCCATCGTCATCCGCAACGTCGTCAAGAACTTCCGCAAGAGCACCATCCGGCGGGAGTACACGACGCTCAAGTCCGAGCTGGTGCGCTGGCTGATGGGCAAGCGCGATCGCACCCCCAAGACGTCCATCGAGGCCCTGCGCGGCATCGATCTCGTCATCCCCCGGGGAAAGACGGTGGGCGTCATCGGCCGCAACGGCTCGGGCAAGAGCACGCTGCTCAAGCTGATGACGGGCATCTACTCGCCCACCTCCGGCACCATCGACATCAACGGGCGCATCTCCGCGCTGCTGGACCTGGGCGCCGGCTTCCACCCGGACTTCTCCGGCCGGGAGAACATCCTCATCAACGGCATCATCCTGGGCATGTCCCGCGCGGAGATCCGCGCGCGCATGGACGAGATCATCGCCTTCAGTGAGCTGGGCGACTTCGTCGATGAGCCGGTGCGCACCTACTCCAGCGGCATGTACATGCGGCTGGCCTTCTCCGTGGCCACCCACGTGGATCCCGACATCCTCATCGTGGATGAGATCCTCGCCGTGGGTGACGAGCACTTCGGCAAGAAGAGCATGGGGAAGATGACGGAGTTCAAGAAGGCCGGGAAGACCATCGTCCTGGTGACGCACGACCTCGGAACGATCGAGCGGTGGTGCGACCTGGCGGCGTGGATCGACGCGGGCCGCATCCGTCGGGTGGGGCCTCCGGGCGAGGTGGTGGCCGAGTACCGGCGGGCGGTTGCACTCGCCCAGCAGCAGTCGCGGGTGATGGTGCCCGCCGCGCTGGCCGCGGACGGTGGCGCGCTGCCCTCGGTGGAGCTGGCGCCCGTGCCCGTGCCTGTGCCGACACCGGAGCCGCTGCTGAAGCTGACCGAGGTGAGCCTGCGCGGGCGGGATGGCGCGGCGCTGACGCAGCTGGACACCGAGGAAGGCCTGGCGCTGCACGTGGGCTTCACGGCGCGACAGCCGCTGGAGGACGTGGACTTCGCGGTGACGCTCAAGCGGGTGGACGGAACGGTGGCGTACCAGACGAGCACCGCGGCCGAGCGGCTGAGCCTCCCTCAGCCCCTGGGGCTGCAGGGCACGCTGGTGCTGCACATCGACCGGATCGGCCTGACGTCGGGTGAGTACACCTTCGACGTGAGCGCGCGGGGGCCGGGCGGCGAGGAGTACGACACGCGGCGCGAGGAGTGCCGGTTCAAGGTGAGCTCAGCCATCGCGGACAGTGGCGTGGCCCGTCCGCCGCACCGCTGGCGGGTCGAGAGCGAGGGCATGGCCCGGCTCGATCTGCTGCCTCGGCGCGTCGGCTCCTGAAAGAGGAATGGGGCAGGAGGAGCACCGCTCCCCTGCCCCATCTCATGACACCCGCGCGGTAGCGCTGCTACCGCACCACGCCCAGTAACGGAGCCTGCTGGGACGCCCTGCCTGTGCCGAGCAGCGCGAACTCCTTCAGGGCCTCCTCCGTCTGGAGCACGGCCTTCTCCCAGGAGAGGCCACGCACGTACTGGAAGCCCGCGGCGATCGTCCGCTGGCGCAGCGCCTCGTCCTCCAGCAGGCGGCAGACCTCCTGGGAGATGCCCGCCACCGTGGGAGGCGCCAGCACCACGGCGCCCTCGGGGTAGGCCTGGTGCGTGCTCTCCACGTCGATGTCCACCACCGGGCAGCCACAGGCGGCCAGCTCCTGGGGCAGCAGGCTGTAGTTGGTGAACGAGAGGCACACCGCCACATCGCTGGCGGAGAAGACGCGCCGCAGCCCGTCGAAGTCCAGCACCCCGTGGGAGACGAAGGGGAACGGCAGCGCGGAGGGCGGCAGCTCCGCCCCGGCGATGTGGATCTCCACCTCGGGGAAGCGCGCCTTCACCTGCCCCAGCGACAGCGCCACCAGCTCGAAACCCCGGCGGGTGGTGTTGGGGCGCATGTACGCGAACACCTTGCGCTTGCCGTCGCGCAGCACCGGATCCGGGTAGTAGACGTCATGGTCCACCGCGAGCTGGAAGCTCCGGGCGTGCATGCCGTACTTGGTGCGCATCAGCGACTCGAGCCACGGGCCGGCGGTGAGCCCATAGAAGCCGAAGCGGTAGGTGTCCTCGGCCATCTGCCACTCGGCGCCCACGCCGAAGAAGTCGGGCTCGTAGTCCTGGATGAAGTAGGCCTTCACCGGCGCGCAGTTGGTGGCGCGCACCCGGTAGGCGGTGTGCCAGGCGGTGGCCATGACGATGTCCGCCGGCTCCATCTCCTCCTCGCCCAGGTGCAGCACCGGGGCCTGGATGGGCAGGAACCACTGGTGGACCATCGCCTGCAGCCGCATCGGCTCGGGAGGCAGCCCGTGGCTGTCCGTCATGTAGACGCGGCAGCGGTGGCCCAGGAGCTCCAGGAAGTGGATGGTGCGGAAGATGGTCATATGGCCACCTCCGCCGCGCCCGAAGGGAGGAATCACCCAGTTGATGACCAGGTGCTCCGGGTCCAGCGTGCGCGCGCTCGAAGAGGGCACCACGGCGCGGGCCTTGGGCGGCTGAGCCAGCAGGCGGTAGTGATCCTGCTCCCACCAGCCCCGAGGCTCCTTGGGAGGCGTCCTCAGGGCGCGATGCGCCGACAGCAGCGCCTTGGAGATGCCTTCGCGGCGGTACTGCTTCCAGCTGATCGCCACCTTGTGGCCCACGGTGCTGACCGTGTCGAGCTTGCCGCGCGAGGCCAGGGTGCTCTGGAGCGCCTTGCTCGCATCCTGGAGCAGGCTGGAGCGGGCCACGCGCGCGTCCGCGTCCCCCTTGAGCTGGTGGTGCAGGGAGATGCGGCGAATCACCGCCTGGGGCAGCAATTCGTGCCGGTCCCCGAGGAACCAGCCCAGGGCCTGGCCCACGTTGCGGCCCACCGTCACCGCCGCCTTGGAGAGCTTGTCCTTCTCGCGCGGGTCGGCCATCAGCTGGCGCACGTCCTGCTTGGACTGGAGCAGGCTGTGGTGCATCAGCCGGCGGATGCCGGGCATGTCGGGCAGATCGAAGTACTCGCGGTGGTAGCGCGCCTCATCGAAGGTGCGGCGCGCCTGGACCAGCGGCGAGTAGTTGTGGCTATGGCGCACCACCGAGCGAGGCGCATACGCCTTGATGTAGCCCGCCTCCAGGACGTCCGAGGCCCACATCTGGTCTTCCATGAACTCCACATCCCGGTAGGGGATGCGGGTCCACACCGAGCGGCGCAGGGCGGCGTTGTTGTCGGAGAAGAAGCGGTAGTAGGGCTTGTTCGCCTCGTAGTGCGCCCACCCCTCGGGCCCCGGCTTGATGCGGAACAGGGTGGTGTCGGCGCCGAAGTTGGCGAAGTGCCGCTCCAGCATGTACGCCTCGGCGGGCATGCAGTCGGGGTGCGGCGCGTGGCGGCCGAACACGCCGGCCACCTGCTCGTTCTCCCGCATCGGGGCGACCAGCTCTCGCAGCCAGGCGCGGTCCGCCGGGACGGCGTCCTGGGTGATGAGCGCGACGAACGGGCTGTGGCTGTGCTGGACGGCCAGGTTGCGCGTACGGCCGTGTCCGAAGGTGCTCGGATCGATCTCCATCAGGCGGGCCGGGAAGGCTCGGATGGTGTCCAGGGAACCATCCGTGGAGCCGCTGTCGACGCAGAGCACCTCGAAGGGGAAATCCGTCTTCTGACGGAAGACCGCGGCGAGACACTCGCGTAGCAGGGCCCCGCCGTTCTTGACGGGAATGATGACGGTCACCAACGGAGTGTCTTGATTCATGATCTCTACTTGACTTGACGGCCGGCCCTGAGCAAGGGCGGCGCCTATAACATGTGGTTGAGACAGGCCACAAGGCGCGGGGCCCACCCCCGCCGAGCGACCTGTCCGGGGCTTATCGGGGACCGAGCAACGCCTGCGTCGCGGGGAGCTCCCAGGCGAGCATCTGCACCGCCAGGGACTCGGCGGTGCGCTCGTCCGTGCGCAGCGAGCTGTCCATCGTCGCGAAGGTGAGGTTCGGGTTGTAGAAGGGGTCGCCGCGCCGCGTCCACGGGCGGAACGCGCTGTACGAGAGCCAGGCGTCCCGGTCGGGGATGGCGTGGAAGCGGCGCGTGGCCGACTCATGATGCACCAGGCACGCATGAGGGGTGTACACACACCGCAGCCCACGCCCGACGACGCGCAGCGCCAGCTCCACGTCGCTGCCGGAGACGATCATCCGCTCGTCGTAGCCGCCGACCTGCTCGAAGACCTCGCGGCGCATCATCATGCAGGCGCCGGTGACGGCCAGGAAGTCGCGGATGCAGTCGGCGCGACCGAAGGGCGTCCACTCCTCGTCCGGGCGGCCCCGCCAGAAGGCATGCGTCGCGAAGCCTCCAGGCCCGAGCACCACGCCCGCGTGCTGGATGCTCCGGTTGGGGAAGAGCAGCATCGGGCCCACCACGCCCACCTCCGGGCGCTGGGCCTGGGCGATGAGCTCCTCCAGCCACCCCTCCTCGATGATCTCGATGTCGTTGTTGAGGAAGAGCAGCAGCTCGCCCTTGGCATAGCGGGCCGCGAAGTTGTTGATGGCCGAGTAGTTGAAGGGGTGGTTCCAGGTGAGCTTGAGGATGCGCGGATCCTCCAGCTCCTCCAGCAGCGCGTGGGTCCGGGGGTCCACCGAGTTGTTGGAGACGAGGATGAGCTGCCAGTTCTCCCAGCGCGTCTGGGCGCTGAAGGTGCTCCACAACTGCTGGAGCAGCTCCGGCTTGTCCTTGAAGGGGACGATGATGGAGACGCGCGGGCTGCCCTTCACCTGCGGGCGCACGCGCAGCGTGCCCGTGCGCGTCACCTGCACCTCGGCCTCTTCTCCGCAGCGCGACAGGTGCTGGGTGAGCGCGACGTGGGCCGCCGCGTTGACGAAGTGGAAGGCCCGAGGCGTCTCACGGCGGTGGTAGAGCACCGTGGTCACGTGCGCCGCCGGGGTGGAGGACTCCGAGGCGCGAAGGACCAGCTCGTACAGCTCGGCGCCGTCGAAGCCCTCCTGGATGCCGCCGAGCTCCTCGAATGCCTTGCGGCGCATGACGAGTAAGCGCGAGGCGTAGTCGCACGCGCGCTGCATGTCCCGGCTCCAGTCCGGCTTGAAGAAGGGGCGGCAGCGGTTGCCGCCTCCATCCAGCCGGTCCTCGTCCGAGTACACCATGCGCGCCTCCGGCTGGGCGTCGAGCGCGAGCGCCATCTCCGCCAGGGCGTGGGGCGCGAGCCGGTCCGCCGGGTCGATGAACACCAGGGCCTCGCCCCGCGCGGTCTTGGCCGCCAGGTTGAGGGCGGCCCCATGGCTGGCGCTGGCCGCGGAGGGGATGAAGCGCAGCCGGCTGTCGGCGGTCCACTCCGGAGGCAGGGTGCCACGCAGCTGCTCCAGCGCGTGCTCGGGCCCCGCGACGCACAGCTCCCACAGCTCGTAGCTCTGCGCCAGCAGGGAGCCAATGCACTCGCGCCAGTGCGCGAGGTTGAGCTCACGCGCGCCCACCAGCACCGAGAAGGAGGGAAGCTGCCGCAGCTGGCGAACCGCGCGGGCGGCGGTGAGCATGCGCGCGGGCTCGAACATCGCGCACCACTGGCGGTACTCCACGTCCGAGAAGGGCGGAAGGATGGCCAGGTGGCGCGCCAGGGCGCGGGTGGCCTCGCGGGTGAAGTCGCGCTGGGGCGCGAGCGTCTCGCGCCACAGCTCCGGCAGGTTCAGCTCCGGGGGGCAGGGATCGGCCACCGCCTCCAGACGGCGTACGAATTCCTGGGCCTGGGCGCGCGTCGGCATCGAGTCGCCCGTACCGGCGAGCAGCGCCTCGATGGCGATGTGGTTCCAGCTCCGCATGCGCTCGAGCGCCGGGCGCAGCAGCTTGCTCAGGCCGGCCACTCCCGAGCGCTTGAGGAGCCCCACGGCCTTGGCGACGGCCGCCTTGCGGTGGGACTGGTGCAGCCAGGCGGTGGGGTCGGCGAGCGGCTCCAGCAACTGGCGCAGCTGGCTCTGGACCGCTTCCGAGTCGGTGCCGGTGTAGCGCTCGGGCTCCACGAGGATGGAGGTCAGCTGCTCGTTGAAGCGGAACTGCGTCCGCAGCAGCTCCATCTGGAACGGACGGGCCGCGCGCAGCATGCGCCGGTACCCACGAGAGCCGCCCCGCGCGACGAAGCGCCGCTCCACCTCGCCCAGGATGTTGGAGTAGAGCGGAAACGGGCGCGGCCCCGGGATGAAGGACGCGGAACCCCGGGGAGCGCGCAGGCGGAGCTCGCGCAGCATCTCTCGCAGGATGCGCTCGGGGCCGGCCAGCTCGGCGGCGGTGGCGTCGCTGCGACGCAGCTCGTCGACCAGGAGGAACTGGGCCCCCGCGCGCTCGGCGAGGTCCGCGGCGGACTCGATGCTGGGAGGGGGAAGAGACCCGCGCTCGTTACTGCCTCCTTCCATGATGGTCAGTCCGGGAGACGCGCCGTTCGCGGGGCGCTGAGAAGGCTCACGCATGGAGCGGCTCTATATCATCCGGCCCTCGATGGGGAAGCCATGCTCGGCCGGCTGCCCAGGGAGCAAGGGCGGCCCTCGAGATGCTCGCGGCGGGCCGGGTGCCTGGTGTAGGGATACAGCCGCATGTCGCGCGATCTCGATGATGCCGTGCTGTGGCTGGGCATCGTCCTCTACCAGAATGTTCCGCGAGAGCTGGAGCGGCTGTGCGCGGCGCTGCGACTGAACCAGGAGACGCCGGGGACACCGGCCTTCCGGGTGGTGTGGTGGGACAACTCGCCGACGGATGCGCTGCGTGCGGAACTTTCCCGGCTGGCGCCAGGGAGCGACTACCGCTTCGCGGGGGCGAACCTGGGCTTCGGCGCGGCGCACAACCGCGTCATGAAGGAGGCGTTCGCCTCACCTACCACCCGCTACTATCTGTGCGTCAACCCGGACGGAGTGCCCCACCCTCGCTGCCTGAGCGAACTGGTGACGGAGGCGGAGCGAGCGGAGCGCACGGGACTCATCGAGGCGCGGCTGTTCCCGGACGAGCACCCCAAGCCCTACGAGCCGGTGACACATGAGACGCCCTGGTGCTCGGGATGCGTGCTGCTTCTCACGCGGGAGCTATACCGGCAGGTGGGGGGCTTCGATGAGCGCTTCTTCATGTACTGCGAGGACGTGGATCTCTCCTGGCGGGCGCGAGCCGCGGGCTTCTCCATCCGGGTAGCCCCGCGAGCGCTCGTCCACCACTACACGGTAGATCGGGAGATCACCACGCGCCGGGAGCTGAGCGTGCGCCGCAGCGCCGCGCTGTTGGGCGCCAAGTACGGCAACGCGGCGTTCGCGCGGGAGCGCTTGCGCGAGTACCAGGCGCTGGGCGGCGAACCGTTCTCCCTGCCCGCCGTGGCGCGTCCTCCCGCCGCGATGGCACGCGTCGCCGACTTCCGGCACCTCTTCATGTTCGCGGAGTCGCGCTGGTGAGTGCCCTCCCCCAAGATACGGTCGACAGGCACCTGCACTCCTTCGTGCTGAGACGCGCGGCGCCCGGCAGCCGGGTCCTCCTGCTGGGGAAGAACGACGCGCTGGCCAGGGAGCTGGCTTGCTCTGGCCGCGAGCTGGTGTCGGGCGAAGCCCTCGACACCGAAGCGTGGCGAAGGTTCGCACCGACCCACGTGGTCCTCGCGGAGAGCCTTCCAGCGGAGGGACTCGAAGCCCGCCTGCGCCTCCTTCGTGAGGCAGTCCCCGAGGCGGAGATCCTCCTCGGCTTTGCCAACACTGGAGCGGCGAGCGCACTGCTCGCCACCCTGGTGGACGGCACTCCGGCTCGCCAGGGCCCTTCCGAGGCCAGCTTCGCACACTGCCTCTCCGCCTGTCGGCTGAGGGTGGTGCATCGCGAGGCGCACGAGGAAGCGTCCCGGCGGACTTCCCTCGCCGAGGGTGCCGAGCGAGCCCTGAACCAGTTGCTGTCCCAGCTCTCACCCGGAGCTGGCGCCGACGTACTCCTCTACGTCCTGGCACGAGCACATGAGGAAGCCCCCTCCGTAAGCCATGAGCCGGAACTGCTCAGCGTCGTGCTCTGGAACGGCCCCGAGCACCGGCACCTGCTCGACGAGGCGGTCTTCTCTTTGGCCTGCCAGAGGTACCGGCCCCTCGAGATTGTCCTGGTGGAGCCGGACGCAAGCGCTGGGGACGCGCTGCGGACGCTGGAGAAGTACCAGCACATCGAGGACTTCCGCATTCAGCATGTGCGCGGTCCCCAGGGTGGGCTGATGAACGAGGCGATCCGTCGGGCCCGTGGCCAGTACCTGGCCTTCTTCGAGGCTTCAGGACTCATCTACCCCGGGCACTTCGAGAAGCTCATCGGGGCGCTGCGCGGGACAACAGCGGCGTGGGCGGTCTCGCGTGCCTTCCGACGCGTGTCGCGTGCCATCCCTGGAGGAGACGACTACATCGAGACGAAGGTCCCCTTCCCTCTCGGGGACCACCTGGAGTTGGCCCACTTCCGCCAACACCCGTGGCTGCTCCATGTATTCGTCATCGATCGGAACCGGACCGCGAGCTTTCCCTTGAGTGTGCCCGACCCCGCGCCCGGGAAGGCGGCAGCGCTGCCCCTGCGGCTCGCGGCTCTGTTCGAGCCCGTGTTCCTCAATGGCCTGGCCACCTGCGAGCAGCGGGAGCCGGAGCGTGATCCTCCGGCCATGGAGCCGGGTACGGAGTCCTTGCAGGTCCTGCGCTCCTGGGATGCGCTGGAGCAAACGGTGGCGCGCGCCAGTCAGACCACGAAGGGCCTGCGGCATCGCGCGCTCGATGGTCTCAATGACAGATTGCGTCGCTGGGCACCCCGGCTCCACGGGGCGCTGCGCTCCTCGGCGTCGAGGTGGTTGAGGTAACTCGGTCAGCGAGCCTGGAGGTACTCCGCCTCGCTCCGCCAGTCACTCCTCAGGATCGAATACAGGTACATGTCCGCGTAGCGCCCGTTGAGGAGCGTGATGCTGCGACAGATCCCCTCTCGCTGCATTCCCAGCAGATGCGCCACGTGGCAGGGCGCGTCGTTCCCGACGGTCACTGTCGCCTGAATCCTCTCGACGGGCAGGGTCGAGAACAGGCGACTGATGAGCAGGCGGCATGCCGTGACGGCGATCCGGCGTTGGCGAAACCGAGGATGGACCTGGGCCCATATCTCGAGTCCCTGGAAGAGATCCGTGCGCGTGAAGGGATTGAAGTACCCCACCAGGCCCATGGGCTCGCCTCCTTCGGAGGCCAGGATCAGGAACATGCCATCCGTCCGCGCATCCCAGGGGTGCGACAGCATGCCCTCCCATTGCTCACGAGACACGGGCCAGACGTTCAAGAAGGAGCCCGCGAAGTCTGGATCTCCGAGCCAGTCCGCGAGGAGCTGGGAGTCTTCCCGCACGACGGATTTCAACACGACTTGACTGCTGAGCACCCTCGCCACCGTCATCTGCCTTCCTCCTGCTTCAAGAGCATCCGTCCGAGGCGGATCTCCTCATCCCCCCAGGGGAAGACGCGCGCTGCGGGTGAATGACCGCAGGCGGGGCAGGCGGGATGTTTCAGCACCGGGTGGAGACTCCGCTCCTGGGTAAGGACATCCACGAGGAGGCTGCGCCCGCTCAGGCGAGAGGGCTCGAGTCCGGTCAGTTGGAGGAGCACCTCCACTGCCACCGCGTTGGCAAGCTGTCGTTGGAAAGGGGGGAACCCGAGCCGCTTGCCCACGAGCAGCCCCTGCTCGACCTGCGCGCAATGAAGGAGCTGCTCCTTCCAGGCCTTGAGGTGACTCTCCTGCCGGAGGTTCACGCACTCGAAGCACGCTGTCCCCGGTGTGTGGAGCGGCCCGATCCACCCCTCCGCATCCAGCGTCAGCCGGACCGCGAGCAAGCTGGAGCCCAACCGCAGGCAGAGGCGATTCAACTCCCGCATCCGCCGGGTGAAGCTGAACTCGCCGTCCTGCACACCGATGACGAGGCTGGCCCCCGGAACGACGGCCTCCAGCGCCTCGATGGGGTGCGCCTGGACTCGGACAGGGAGCTGCACCTCGAGGGACACAGGGGCTCCTTCCGTCACGAGCTCGATGGCACCGATGGCGCACTCCGCCAGGGCAAGCACCAGCTCTCGGGACAGCTCCGAATGCCCCACCACGACGACGCGCGCCTGACGCAGGCGCTCGAGGGGGCGGTACGGATCTGGAAAGCTCCGGGAGAGCAGCGCCACCACGCCGCCGAACGCCCTGAGTTCATCCGCGGAGAACGCCTGCTCCGGCCCCACATCCACCACCACGTGGTGAGCCCACAGCAAGTCCAGCAGTGTATCCACGCTCCCAGCCTCGGGCTTCCCCGCGAGCGCGGCTCGGATCTCCCCAACGGTGCGAGTGCCGTCCATGAGCGGCAGCAGTTGATCCACCAGGAGGGAGACCTGCGTGCCCTGGCAGCGGAGCAACTCCCTACCGCTCGTCATGATGTAACAGGTGGCATCGCCATCGCGGACGACGCTCCTCGAAGGCCCCAACCGGGGTCGCCTGGCTTCGAGTTCTTCGTTCATGAGTAGAGCTCCAGCTTGCGTATCTCGAGATGGATGTCCTGGCCCCGATAGCCGAACACCCGGAGGTAGAGCGCGAGCACGTCCTCTCCCGTCCAGCCGCACCGGTCGCTCACGAAACGGTGGAACCGGGAGAAAGGGACTTCGTGGCACGTCCACTCAGGGTGTGTCGCCAGCAGGTGAATGAACTCCGCTCCCGGCTGTTGCGCCCGCTGCGTCGCCAGGCAGATCTGGTACGCCTTTCCGTCCCCACGTGCCTCGAAGCGGAGACCCGCCTGGCCTCGCAGATTCATGGGGGAGCGGTCCCGCCGCAGGAACCGCATGAGGGAGATGAACGGCAGGGCCACCTCGATGCCAACCCTCCCACTCAGCGCGACACCGTCCTCGCAGCTCGGCCCCAGCGAAGTGACATGCCCCTGGCTGAGCCCATCCGTACACAACTCCCAGTCGGAGTCCGACGAGTGGAACAGGGGCGAGCCACCCCGGGGGCGAGAGACCGGTGCCGGGCGCATCCGTTCGAGCCTGCTCCGCCACTCCGCTTCCAACTCGACCAGGCCGCAGCCGTAGAGTCGCTCGCAGGCCACCTCTTCCAGAAGTCGGGGATCATCCCTGAGCGCCTGGAGGAGACGTGTGAAGGCGCTGACACCACGCTCCTCGATCAGATGGAGGACGAAGGAGCCCGCGCGCGCGTAGGCGAGCCGGTTGCTCTCATCGGGCATCTCTCGGATGCGCAAGTCTCCCCAGGCGCCATGAGGCCGCAGTTCCTGGACCAGCGTGCGCATGCCCTCTGGCTGTTCAGCGAGAAGGTGATGGAGCGAGGGCGCATCGTCCCTCAACGAGAAGGGAAAGTAGGTGCTCGGAGAGAGCAGGTAGGAGCAAGCGACGGCCCAACCTTCGGAGAAGAAGGGGGAACTGGACGCGAACAAGAGCAGGTGGGCGAGCTCGTGAACGACCTCGGGTGAGAGATCCTCTCCAGGCGGCAGTGTCCGCGGATTCACCGGGAGGACGATGCGCGGCAGTGCCAGAGATGGATAGGCGACGGGCACCAACTGCCTTGCATCCAGCACGACCTCGAACGGCGTGACGAAGTCCAGGGAGGACAGCCTGCGAAGGCGGTGAATCGTTCGGCTGACATGGCTTGCCAGCGCCTGAACCACCTGGGGCGTCACCTCGGAGGGATCGAACCACAACTGCGCCAGTCCCGGCGCGATCTCCGGGATGGCTGCGCGAGCGGGCTCGGACCGAGTCAGGCGATGCGGCATCACACCCGAGAGGGAGCGAGGACCCTCGAAACGTGACGGCGTTCGAAGCTCGTCCGCGCTTCGAGAGGATCCGGGCTGGCAAGCCGTGCGCTCCCTCATCACAGACCCGCCATCGTCCATCCATTCATTGGGTGGAACGGTTCGGCACGCCACCTGGTGCATCCAGCCGAGGAGGTCAACCATGAACGAACAGGTGCAGTCGATCGAGGTCGAAGCAGCAGTGCAGGCGAGCGCGTTCTCCATCGAGAAGGTCAGCGAGTTCGAGGAGGAAGCCTCTGCCCCCGCCAGTGCGTGTTGCTGCTGCTGCAGCAGCAACAAGCCTGCGTAAAGCGACACCAGGCGTGCGGCCTCGGGTGCTGAACCTGCGGGGTCCTCGTGGCCCCGCAGCACGGCACCGCGCCGACAACGAGACTGGACCATGCGAACGAATGAAGACTCCCCCTCTTGGGTGGAACAGCTGGTCAGTGCTCGCATCGGAATCGGGCATGCGATCACACGGACTCCGTCTCGAGCAGGCGAGCCGCGCGTCCACCTCTGCAGCGTCGAGGCGGCCCCCCTGGGCCCACTCAACAGTCTCCCGCCCCGGCGGAACTGCGGCGGCGCGGGGCTGACCCCCGAAGAGGCCTTACGCTCCGCGCTCGGAGAGTTGCTGGAGGGCTACTGCGCCTCGTTCATGGAGCCCAAGAACATCCTCTTCGGCACCTACCGACAGCTCCGCAATCACCACGAGGTCATCGAACCCGAGCGGTTCGCGCTCTTCTCGGATCGCCAATACGCGCGACCCGGCTTTCCGTTCCAACGCTTCTCGGACGACGCACCTCTCTCTTGGGTCTGGGGGTACTCCCTCGTCCGGAGAAAGCCCATCCTGCTCCCTGCCTCCCGTGTCTACATGCCCTGCCTCACTCGGCCCGGCGAAGCGGACATCGGTCACACCCTCTCGACGGGATTGGGCGCGGGCCCTTCACGGGAGCGCGCCATCCTCTCCGGCCTCTACGAGTGTCTCGAGCGGGACGCGTTCACCCTCTTCTGGATGAACGATCTCCCAGTTCGCCGGATCGACCTCCGCGGCGCATCCCGCGCAACGCCTGCCGGCCGCGTGTTTCTCGAACACCTCGCCGTCCCGGGCCATGAGTACCGGGCCTACGACATCACCCACGATCTCGGCGTGCCCACGACCTACACCATCCTGTCCTGCCAGACGTTCCAGGGGCCGCTCCACGTGGTGGGCGCCGCTTCGCGACTCGATGGAAGCCAGGCCACGCTGAAGGCACTCCTGGAAGCCGTTCAAGGCAAACCGTACGTCCTGTGGCAGCTCCAGCGCCACGCCGGCTGGAAGCCCGCGGCGGACTTCTCGAACGTCACCGACTTCTCGCTCTCGTGCATGCTCTACACGGCGGTGCGGGAGCTGACACCCCACCTGCTCGGAATCGACCAGCGGGTGAGCGCGGAGCTGACCCTGGACGCGCTGCCCCGATGGGAGCCCACCGACGCGACCACCGAGCTCGAGGAGCTGGTCCGCCGGCTGGAAGCCCAGGGCTACGAGGCCTTGGTGGTCGATCTCACGACGCCGGATATCCGGTCGCTCGGGCTGACGGTGGTTCGTGTCGTCACCCCGGAGCTCCAGCCGCTCCACGCCGACCATCGCTGGCCCTTCCTCGGAGGCAAGCGACTCTACGAAGTCCCCGTCCGGATCGGGGCTCGCGCGGAGCGGGTGAAGGAGGAACAGCTGAGCCGCTATCCCCACCCCTTCCCCTGAGGCGACACCATGAGACCGAAAGCCAGACGCATCCTTCAGGAATTCGAGCAGGGAGACACGGCCCTGGGCCTCCTGTTCCACGAGAACTCCAAGCTCACGCCCCACCGGCAGCAGGAGATGCACCGGCGGATCGGTCGGATCCTCTCCGAGGGGCTCCTGAAGCAGTTCTCGAAGTCCTACAAGAGCTACCCCAGCCATCCGCAGGTGGAATTACCGCGCGCGGAGCTGGTCCTGGCTCGGGAACTCCAGGAGATCATCGTGGGCCGGCGCTCCGTCCGTGCATTCGATCCCACCGGGCCCGTAACACTCCAGGAGTTGGCCAACCTCCTTCAGCTCTCGTATGGCATCACGGGCACGCTGGAAGGCCCAGGGGTGACGCAATACCTGCGGGCCATCCCCAGCGCCGGCGCGCTCTATCCCCTCGAGCTCTACCTGCTGGCGCAACGGGTCCAAGGGCTTGCCCCGGGCCTTTATCACTACCGTGTGGCGCACCACGCCCTCGAGGTGCTGGAACTCGGGGACCAGTCCGAGCGCCTGCGGTGCATGGAGCGAGACTGGACCATGAGCTCGACCGCCGCGTGCTGCCTGGTGATCAGCGGGATGTTCGAGCGGACGATGATCAAGTACCAGGAGCGCGGCTATCGGTTCGTCCTCATGGAAGCCGGAATGCTGGGCCAACACGCAACCCTGCTGGCGGAGTGCCAGCGCATCCGCTCCTGCATGATGGGGGGGTGGGCCGACGATGAGCTCAACCAGCTCTTTGGACTCGACGGCCTCTCCGAGTCCGTGCTCCTCGCCCTCTGTCTCGGACGGACTCCAAGGGAGAGCGCTCATGAGTGAATTCGCTCCCCCTGCCATCGAGGCCAAGGGGCTGGTCAAACACTACGGCGGCACGGTGGCTGTCGATGGCATCGATCTGGTCGTCCAGTCGGGCGAGTGCGTCGGGCTGCTCGGTCCCAATGGCGCGGGAAAGAGCACCACGATGGAGCTGCTCGAGGGGCTCCAGGCGCCAACGTCGGGGAGCGTGAGCCTGCTCGGCCAACGCTGGGAGGGAGATTCGACGGGGCTGCGCGCCCGTATCGGCATCGCTCCACAGGAGACGCGGTTCTACGGCCGGTTGACGGTCCACGAGACGCTCGAACTCTTCCGCTCCTTCTACCCCCGCGGCCTCTCGGTGGACGAGCTCATCGGACTGGCGCGACTGGAGGAGAAGCGTGGGGCCTATGTGATGCACCTGTCAGGTGGTCAGCTGCAACGGCTCTCGCTCGCCGCCGCGCTGGCAGGCGATCCGGAGCTGCTGTTCTTGGATGAGCCCACCGCCGGGCTGGATCCACAATCGCGCGAAGCCCTCTGGGACATCCTCTCGGGCCTCAAGGCCGGCGGACGCACGGTGGTGCTGACCACCCACTACCTGGGCGAGGCTCAGATGCTCTGTGACTGGGTGGCCATCGTCGACCGTGGACGCATCGTGACCCAGGGAAAGCCCACCGAGCTGATCGCCGGCATCGGAGGCGGGCACGTCATCGAGCTGGTAGCGAGCAGGGCATTTGCCCCCGAGACGCTGGCCGACTTGCCGACGCTCCACAACCTCTTCCCGCGTGGCGCTGGATTCACCCTGCATGTGGCGGAGCTTCACCTGGCGCTGCCCTGGTTGATGGAGCGGGTGCGCTCGCTGGGCATGACGCTCCGCGCGCTCTCGACGCGCGAGGCGACCCTCGACGACGTGTTCCTGGCCTTCACCGGCCGCAGCCTGCGTGAGAGTGAGCCAACATGAAGCCCTCCCCGATGCGTCTCCTGTTCCTGCTTCGGGTCCGCAGCCTCCTGCGCGAGCCGTGGGCGCTCTTCTGGACTTTCGGCCTTCCGCTGTTGCTGTCCCTGTCACTCGGGTTCGCCTTCCGCGACAAGGCCCCGTCGGTGCTCTCCGTGGCCGTGACGGACGGGTTGGACGCGGAGGGGATCACGGCCCGCCTCGACGCATCCCCGGACCTGAGCGCCGAGCGCCTGCCTCCAGCCGAGGCGATGAAGGCACTGAAGCAGGGTCGGGTCATGCTCGTGGTGGAGCCTGGTCCTCCGCTCCGGCTGAACGTTGACCCCTTGCAGCAAGACGGGCGAATCGCGCGTCTGGCGACCCTGAACGTGCTCGAACGGTCGCCTGGAGGAGCGGAGCAGGTGGTGGTGAAGGACTCGCCGCGCGAGGGCACGGGCCGCCGCTACGTCGACTTCCTCATCCCCGGGGTGGTGGGCTTCGCGCTCATGTCGTCGGCCATCTGGGGGGTGGGCTCGGTGCTCGTACAGCTGCGAACAGGCAAGATGCTCAAGCGGATGGTGGCCACGCCCATGAAGCGGGGCAGCTTCCTGTTCTCCTTTCTGGTCTGGCGTGGCGCGCTCGGGTTGGTCGAGATCCTCGTCCTGTTGGGCTTCGCCCGGCTCGTGTTCGGAGTCCGGGTCTCGGGTGGTGTGCTGGCGTTCACGGCCTTCGGGCTGCTCGGCGCGGTCTGCCTTGCGGGGGTGGCCGTGTTGGTGGCCAGCCGTGCGCGGAACCTGGAGACGGCCAACGGCGTGATGAGCGTGACCAGCATGTCGATGGGACTCCTCTCCGGCGTCTTCTTCTCCGTGAGTCACTTCCCCGCCTGGCTGCAGGGGCTCGTGCAGTGGCTCCCGTTGAACGCGCTCAACCATGGCCTGCGCGGCATCCTGCTGGACGGCGCGGGGCTTCTCTCCCTGGGCAAGGATCTGCTCGTGCTGGGAGCCTGGGGGCTGGCCTCCTTCCTGGCGGCGCGGCGCACCTTCCTCTGGACGTAGCTACCCCTGGGTCTTGACACGCGCCAAAAGCGAACGCATCATTCACTTTAGGAGCGACGATGGTCCAGACGCGCAAACCGGAGACGCATGCCCGTGTGCTCGCAGCGGCCGAGCAAGCCTTCGCCGAGGCTGGCTACGAGGGCGCCACCGTGGCCGACATCGCGGCACGTGCCGGCGTGTCGACGGGCAACGTCTATCGCTACTTCGAGAACAAGGACGCGCTCTTCTACGAGGTGCTTCCCGACGCGTTCGCCGTCACATTCCTCCGCCTCGTGCAGAGGCGCGTCCGAGCCCTCGCGCGCGCGGATGACCTCACGGCGCTCGACGCGTCAGCCCGGGGCAAAGCAGAGGAGTTGCTGCGCTTCTGGGTCGAGCATCGACGGCAGGTGATCATCCTCCTCGACCGCTCGAAGGGCTCGCGGCATGAGGCCTTCGCCGAGCGATTCGTGAGCGCCTTGATGCGCCCCACGCTCGCGAAGTTCCGGGCCGACACGGGCACACGGCTCTCGGGGGCCGCGCGCTTCGTCCTCGAGCAGATCTTCCGCAACACCGTCCGCACCATCGTCTCGATCCTGGAGGCGCATGAGGATGAGGCGTCTATCCGCAACGCCTTCCAGGGATTTTGGAGTTACCAGCTCGCGGGCCTCGCGGGCTTTTCAAAATGGGTGGCCACATGACCGATCTCTCCCGTCTTGACGCCGTCGCGCAGGCGAGCCTGGTATCGCGCGGCGAGCTGAGCGCGCTCGAACTCGTTGATGCGGCCATCCGCCGCATCGAAGCCCTGGAGCCCTCCATCCACGCGCTCGCGAGCCACGACTTCACGGCCGCTCGTGCGCGGGCGGCCCAGAAACCAAGCGGCCCCTTGGCGGGCGTTCCGTTCCTCCTGAAGGATCTCCTCCCCTACCCCGGCCAGCGCTGCGCGATGGGCTCTCGCCTCTTCCGCTCCAACATGGCGCGTGAGGGGTCCCCATACACCGAGCGCCTCGACGCGGCGGGCCTCATCACCCTGGGCAAGAGCACGACCTCGGAGTTCGGTCTGCTTGGCAGCACCGAGACGCTGCTCGAGGGTGTGACGCACAACCCGTGGGATCTCACCCGCTCCGCCACGGGCTCATCCGGAGGCGCTGCGGCCGCCGTCGCCAGCGGCATGGTGCCGCTTGCTCACGCAAGCGACGGCGGCGGCTCGATCCGGATCCCCGCAGCCGCGTGTGGCCTCTTCGGCTTCATGCCGGGGCGTGGACGGCTCGTGTCCACGGGCCAGGCCCTCCCCTTCGATCTCTTGCGCGATCACTGCGTGAGCCGGAGTGTGCGCGATAGCGCGCTCCTGCTCTCGCTCACCGAGGAAGTCGGCGGCAAGGCGGGACCGCCCGTCGGCTATGTCGACCGACCGCTCGCGCGTCGGCTCCGCATCGGCTTCTACTCGCGGACGATCATGGGCGACGCTCCGGACCCGGAGGTCGCGAAGGCACTCGAGCGAACGATCGCGCTCTGCACCGAGCTGGGCCATGAGCTCATCGAGGCGCCACCGCCCGAGTTCGACGGTCCGACCCTCTCGACGGGATTCTTCGCCATCTCGGCCGCGGCGCTGACAGAGGTCGCCGCGACGATGAAGGGCATGCTCGGACGCCCCGTCGGCCCCGAAGACTTCGAGCCATTCACGCTCTCGTTGATCGACTGGTATCGCGGGCTGCCGAGCGACACGTTCTCGCGCGCCATGGTGAGCTTCGAGGACGCGGGCCACCGCATGCGTTCCTACCTCGACGGATATGACGTCGTGCTGTGCCCGACGGTGCCAGTCGCGCCTTTCGCCCTGGGCACGCTCTCGCCCGAGCTCGATCGAGAGACGTTGATCCGTCGTACCGAGAAGCTCGCCGGGTACACGCCCATCCATAACATCGCGGGCGTACCCGCCATGAGCGTGCCGCTCTTCACCGCCTCGGCCGGCTGGCCGATCGGCAGCCATTTCGCCGCGCGTCGGGGCGAAGAGGCGACCCTGCTCGGCCTCGCCTATCAGCTCGAGCAGGCCGCTCCCTGGCGCGACCGGTGGCCCTCGATCTCCGCCACCTGAGCGTGGGAAAAGGGCCCTCGCGCCTACTTCGGCGGAGGCTGCGAGAACATCGCCTTGATGCGCTTCTTCATCTCCGCCGGAGCTACGTCCTCGACCTGGCTGCAGATGGCCCACTGCTGGCCAAACGGATCCGACAGGACGCCGTATCGATCTCCCCAGAACACGTTCTCCAGCGGCATGACAACCTGAGCGCCCGCCCCCACCGCCTTCTTCCACGCCTTGTCCGCGTTCTCCACGTACAGGTGCAGGGTGCTGGAACTCGGCACACTGTTCATCATCGGATCAGAGACGAAGACGTGGGCATCTCCAATCTGGACGTCCGAGTGCATCACCTTGCCATCTGGAGCCAGCATCTTCCCCAGCACCTTCGCGCCGAAGGCCTTCTTGTAGAAGGCCAGGGCCGCATGGGCATCCTTGACCGCGAGATGTGGCGTGACGGTGGTGAAGCCCTTCGGAACAGGACGAACCTTCTTCGGCATGGAGCGCTCCTGGCTACGAGGTAGGGCGCCATCAAGAATCAAGCGACCCTGTCCGAGCAAGGTTTTTGAAGCGTGGCCTGTACCTGTCAGGTTGGATCCAAGAAAATAGGATTCCCGGTGAACTCTGGGGCGTTCAAGCCGGGGGACGCATGCCCTTGGGCCACCGGGTCCTGGCGTCGTACTTCACGTCGGTCAGCTTCTCCGGCAGCCTGGCCCCGCGAAGGTCGGCGCCAGAGAAGTTGGCGTACATCAGCTCGGCGCCGAGGAGATCGGCGTCGCGCAGGTCGGCCCCGTCGAAGCGCGCGCTGGCGAGGTATACGCCGAGGCGTGCCTTGCGCAGATCCGCCCCGCTAAAGACGGTGCGGAAGCACCTGGCGCCGGTGAAGATCGCGCCGCGCAGATCGGCGCCACGGAAGACGGTGTCGAACAGGTCCACGCCCGAGAGGTTCGCGCCAGCGAGCTTGGCTCCCGTGAAGTCCAGCACCGCCAGCCGGTACTGCTGGAGGTCCAGTCCCTCCAGGTCGATGCCCTGGAGGGACGTGGGAAAGTCCTCGCCACCGGCCTCCACGTATCGCTCGCGCCAGGTGTTCCAACGCCTGGCGCCGTTCTTCACCTCGTTCCGCAACAGGGCACGCGCCTCACCCGCTGTCGGCAGCAGGAGCTTGGCCAACGCCGGCTCCGAGACTGACTTGAACTTCGCTCCCTTGGCGGCCAGAGCGGGCATCAGCGCAGCGGAGGGGTTCTCGCCGAGCGCCACATGCGTGACCTTCGCGTCAGGCTTGGTGGCAACCTCTCCACCCAGTTCCTTCACGGTCAGCTCACGGAAGTTCGCGCTCGTGTCCTTGAAGCGACCGGCGAAGAGGAAACGCGTCCCAGCCAGGCGCTGCTCGAACATCGCCTCTGGCTTCGCGCCCTCTGCTCCCAATGCCTCCAGGAGGAAGGGCGCGCCGGCCTCCGGCTTCACCTGGGGCAGGGTCTGCACGACCACGTTGCCGTCCGGCCCCACGTAGGCCACGTCATCGCCAAGCGTCGCCAACGGAAGCGCCTCCCGCATCGACCCTTCGGGCCACACGTCTTCCGCCTCCTGGGCCTCAAGCCAGTGCGCCTTCTGCGGGTCGGCCGCGTCCGCGAGCAGCAACCGTCCCGAGGAGTCAACGACCGCGATGCGCGCCCCGCCCACGAAGGCCACCTGCCCCAGCCGCACGCCCGGGCGCTCCAGTCGCGCCACCGTCTCGCCGCTGCGCGGATCGACCACCAGGAGTGAGCTCTCCGCACTGGCGTTGTTGTCGCTTCCATCCACGCTGACGGCGATCCAGCCGCGCTCTGAGACGGCGAGCCCACGCACGATCGTGTCCGATCCTCCGCTGTCGATCACGATGTCGCGAATCACCTCCGGTGTCTTTCCCAGCCGCCAGAGGTGGAGGGCCTCGTCGGCGGTCACCAGCCACGCGTCCTTCGGGCCAAAGGCGCACGCCATCGTCCGCTCGGCGTGCGGAAGCGTGGCGAGGCACACGCCCCGCTTCAGCTCCCACAGCTCGACGTTGTTCTGGGCCGGCGCCGCGAGCAGTGTTCCTCCCCGCGACAGGGAGAGGGCACCGGAGGCGTACTCGGAGAGTTCGAAGGCCGAGTCAGCCTTCGGATCGAGCGTCTTACCGACGAAGATCGATTGATAGTCCAGCCGTACCAGCAAGCCTGACGAGAGCCCTTTCACGTCAGTCGGAGGGAACACCGCGGGAATCTCCGTCATCGCGCCAGTCGATCGCGCCCACGAAGCGTAGGAGCTCATCGAAGCGGCCACGACCGCGCGTGGGGTGAGCGCGAGCCCCTGGATTGGCGCCTGCACCGCGTTCTTCACCACGGGTTCGCCGTCCTTCGTCGACCAGACACTCAACGCCCCCGGGGTGGAGCCGGTGGCAAGCCAGCGGCCATCGGGAGAGAGCGCGGTGACCGAGCCCTGCTCATGCCGTCCAGGGACCTCGATCGCCGGTCCTTTGCCGCCACCCGGGATGCTCCAGGAGCGCAGCCGGCGCTCATTACCGAGCGAGAACGCGCGTTTTCCGTCAGGCGAGAAGCAGACCCATCTGCAACCCGCGCCGCCGCCCTGCTCGAACCCGTGATAGCCCACGAAGGACGACACGGGCCTCAGCGCGTTCACCTGCCACAGCTCGACCTTCCCGGTCCCCTGGCCGACGAGCAGGAGCTCCCCCCCGGGCGAGAACGCGAGGGAGATGACCTTGTTGCTCTTGCGCTTCGCCTGCTCCTTGCCTTTGCGTGCGTCGTACAGGCGAACCATTCCCTTCGACGAGCCGGTCGCCAGCAGTCCACCGTCGGCGCTGAAGGCGACGGCGTAGAGGTCCCCTTCCTTCTCTCGTACGGTGTGGACGACGGTGCCTCGCTTCGTCTCTCGGACCTGGGCGCTTGCCCCCTTCACGGTGGCCAGCAACGAGCCGTCCGGGCTCACCGCGCCGAGATGGAGCGCTTGTTCGCCTTCCACTGTCCAGACCGTCTTCCCACTCGGTGAGAGCCGGCGGACCTTCCCCCACGACGAGACGATGAGATCGCCTCCTGGCAGGACACGGACATGCCTCCAGAGCCCCTTGATCTCGCGCTGAGCGACGACAGCGCCACTGTCGACGGCGAAGGACACGCATCGGGTGGAGTCCTCGCCTGGGAGGAGCGCCACCAGGGTGCGCGAGTCAGGGGAGAAGGCGATCCCCGCGAAGGTGCCGGGAGCGTTGAAGCAGGAGGCGCCATGAACGCGACGGGTGGGCATGTCATCGCCCTCTATCGCAGACGCTTCGGAGGACATAGGCCCGAGACGCGCCGACCGCCCCCTTCGCCAGCTCCCCGTGGACGTGAAAGCGAGTCCCCAGTGGGGCTACACTCGCGAGCGAGTCGTTCATTCTCCCGTCCTCTCCACGCCCTGGAGTTGCCTCATGCACGAGCGTCTGCCGCCGCCCTCCGCCGCCCCCCAAGCGTGGGAGATGATTACCGACGCCGAGCAGGTCTTCACCCTCGCGATGCCACGCGGCTGGCGGAACCGGGCCTGGGTCCAACGCAACGGCCCCATCCCTCACCAGCTCGCGACGACCGAGAGCCCGGACGGAGAGACCGCGCTGTTCCTGGGCGATCCGACGATCCCCCAGTTCTGCGAGCCCTCCGCGGCGATGTTCGGCCTGCAGCCGGGAACCGTGGTGCAGCCTTACACCTCCATCGAGCACTTCCTGCCCTCCTACGCCCAGCACCGCTTCGGCGGACTGCCTGGCTTCCGGCTGGGCGCGATGGCTCCATCACCGGAGCTGTTCCAGTGGACCGGGCAGGCGCTTCAGCGCGCGGGCGCGACACAGATGTGGATCACGTCCGGCCGGCTCTCCTTCGCGTTCGACGAAGGGCCGCGCCGGGTACAGGCGCTCCTCTTTGGCTCCAGCGTGAGCTTGCGGCCCATCTGGATGGTCCACGTCTATGGCATCACCACGGTGGGTGACCCCGAGGCCTTCGCCCCGGCGCTGCTGGAGATGCTGACCTCGCTGCGGACGAACCCGGCCATCCTGGAGCGCCAGCAGCAGGAGCGCGCGCGATCGGCCGCCCAGCATCAAGCCACCATGGCGATGATCAACCAGGGCACCGCCATCCTCCAAGCCAACCACCAGCAGAACATGGCGACGCTGAGGGGCATGGCGGCGAACCACCAGGCGCACATGGCGTCACTCCATGAGAGTCACGCCGCGCACAACGCGGCCTGGCAGAGCCAGCAGGCGTCACAAGCGGCGGCCCACCACGCGCAGATGCACACCTCCGATGACTCCCACCGCCGCTTCCTCAACGCCATCTCCGAGGAGCGCACCGTGATCGACGGCGAGGGGAACAGCCACCAGGTGGCCGACGGCTACGACCGCTACTTCCGCCGCCGCTCCGACGGCTCCTGGATCGGCACCCGGGACCACCGCGACCTGAGAGATATCCCCGGGGTGAACCCCAACGACTACGAAGAGGTGAAGATCAAGGTGTAGCCCATCATAAGCGGCTGGAGTGAAGCTGGGATCGACGTGCTATATGGGCGCGGCATTTCGGCGTCTCCTCGGTGGCCGTGCTCCGTGGAGGGATGTGCAGGAGCGGAAACTGGTGGGAACGACAGCCTGGATCAGCGTGGCCGTGCCGGCCTTCAACGAGGGAGCACGTCTCCCGCTCCTCGTGGATCAGTTCGTGTCCGAGGGCCAGGGCATCCAGAGCCCGGCGGTCGAGCTGGTCATCTCGGACGATGGCAGCCGCGCACAGGACGCCCAGCGCTACGAGGAGATCATCGAAGCAGGCCAGGAGCGCCTGACCGCGGCGGGCGCGCCACACAAGCTCCGGTGCATCCACGCCCCCCAGAACCAGGGCAAGGGCTCGGCGATCCGTCGCGCCTGGAGCAATGCCGCCGCGGAGGCCCGCTGGCTCGCCTTCCTGGACGCGGACGGCGCCGTCTCGGGCCGCGAGTTCTGGCGCCTTGCAGGGCTGCTCACCGATGAGGTGCCCTTCGACGTGCTGGCCGCCTCCCGCGTGAAGATGGCCGGCCGGAGCATCGACCGGAAGCTCTTCCGTCACCTGCAGGGCCGGGTCTTCGCCACGCTGACGGAGCAGCTCTTCGGGCTGGGCTTCTACGACACGCAGTGCGGGCTCAAGTTCCTGCGCTCCGAGCTGCTGCGTCCGGTGCTGGAGCGCCTCGTCGAGGATCGCTGGCTGCTCGACGTGGAGCTGCTCGTGCTGCTGCGGCGCCAGGGCGCGCGGTTCCACGAAGAGCCCGTCGACTGGCACGAGCCGGGTGGCTCGAAGGTACGCTTCGGCGTGGACCCGCTGCGCATGCTCGCGGGGCTGGTGCAGATGAAGTCACGACTCGGTGAGGATGGCGGCGCCGGGGAGAGTCCGTGAGCCTTCCAGGCGAAGCTCCTGCTTCGAGCCGGTGGGACCGGCTGCTGCCTTGGCTGGGCGCGGCGCTGGGGTTTCTCTGGTACCTGGCGATCGGTGGAGCGAGAACGCTCGCTCCCACGCACCTGGACTGGGTCGGCGGAGGGGACTTCGCCCAGCACGTGCTGGGCTGGCTGCACTTCCGCAACGCGCCGTGGGGCTTCCCGCTGGGGAACACACCCACCCTCATGTACCCGCTCACCATGACGGTGGGCTTCACCGACTCGAATCCATGGGTGGCGGTGGCGCTCAAGCCCTTCTCGCGCTGGCTGCCCCAGGACTTCCAGTACATCGGGCCGTGGCTCGCCCTGTGCTTCGCGCTTCAAGGCTGGGTAGGCGTCAAGCTCGTGGCGCTCTACCTGCACGGAGCGCTGCAGCGCCTGCTGGGAGCGACCCTGTTCGTCATGTCGCCCGTGCTGCTCTTCCGGACGGGGCACGACACGCTGTGCGCCCACTGGTTGCTCCTGGCGATGCTCTGGGTCCACCTGCGTCCCCGCCCCGACTCACGGGCCGCCTGGAAGGCGCTGGGTGGAGCGCTCGCCCTCAATGCGATCGCCGCGGGCGTCCACCCCTACCTGCAGGTGATGGTCTTCGCCCTCACGGTGTCGCTGCTCTTCACGGTGACGCGGGTGGAGCACCACTTGTCCTGGCGCTCCGCGGGCGTAGCGCTCGCCGGAATGCTCGCCACGGTGGGGGCGCTCTTCTTCTTGTTCGGTTACGTGGGCCAGGGGATCAGCGCGGGAGGCAGCGGCTTCAGCTACTTCAGCGCGGACATGCTCACGCTCGTCAACCCGAACGGCTGGTCGCTCCTGCTGCCGGGTTTTCCCACGAGGACCGGGCAGTATGAGGGCTTTGGCTACCTCGGGACGGGCGTCATCGCGCTCATCGCTTTGCTCCTGCTCAGCAACCCCGCGCACTGGTGGCAGAAAGCCAAAGCAGGACTCAAGCCCCGGAAGTCCCTGGTGTTCTCGGTGCTCGCCCTGACACTGCTGGCCTTCTCATCGGTGATGACGGTGGCGGGCGAGACGGTGCTGTCCCTGCGGAGCGTGACGAAGCCTCTGCTGCCCCTGCTCGATCCCTTCCGATCCTCGGGCCGGTTCATCTGGCCGCTCCACTACGTGCTGATGACGGGCGTCATCGCGCTCATCGCATGGCGGTGGCGGCAGTACCCTCGCCTGCTCACCGGCTTGCTGCTGGGCGCGGTGCTCCTCCAAGGGCTGGACACCCCCGACGCATGGGACCGGAGCCGCTTCGGTGGAGGAGAGTGGCCGCGACTGCGGGCCCCGGAATGGGACCGCCTGGATCCGTTCTATCGGCACATCGTCCTGTACCCACCCGCCATCTTCGGCGCGGATGCGCCCTGCGACACCCAGACCTTTCCGGAGAACGCCTATCTGCGCTTCGGATATCTCGCCTATCTCAGGGGGATGACGACGAACAGCGTCTATCCGGCTCGCCTCGACCGCCCGAGAATCCTGGCGGCGTGTCAGGCGTTGCGGGACGAGCTCCAGCAAGGCCGCTTCGCGGAGGACACCCTCTACGTGGTGGGCAAGAAGGACCTGGCGGTGTTCCAGCGCCCGGGTATCACGTGCGGTGTGTTGGATGAGTACACGCTCTGTGTGGCCGCGAAGCAGGGCAGCTTCCAGGAAGCGCTCTCCCGCGCGACCCAGGTCCCCACCGCCCAGCCCTGACTCAGGGTCGCGAGGGGGAGGGCGCACACCTCTAGCGCCCTGCGTCAGCGGCGCTCCTCGCTCCCTCCGCTCCAACCCTCGTCTTCCACTGGCTCACCGCCAGTGTCCCGCAGGAGGCTCGACGCTGGGTTTCGCCACGCGCTAGCCTTCACGAAGCTCCAATGAAGTCAGCTTGGGTGCCTCGAGGAGAGGCAGCACGACAACGGCTCTGATGAGCCCAGAAGGGGGAGCGAGAAATGTGTCAGATGCTCTGTGGAAACCACTCGACGCATGACGGCGATCCGGCGAAGGCAGGCACCTCCCGCCGCGAGCTTCTCGCGGTAGGGGCTTCCGCCCTCGGTGCCGCGACAATCTCTTCCCCTACCCCCGCGCTGGCTGCGCCTGAGCAGGGAGACTTCTCGGCGGAGAGCGATGCCCGGGACCGTGAGCCGCCACGGGAGACCGGTGCCTCGCACCGGCGCTACCTGCTGAAAGGCGGCGCGGTCCTGAGCATGGACCCGAATGTGGGCGACTTCGCCCGCGGAGACGTGCTCATCGAAGGCAAGAAGATCGTCGCGGTCGGGCCCCACCTGCACGCTCCGGGCGCGGAGGTCATCAACGCCGCGGGCATGATCGTCATGCCGGGGTTCGTCGACACCCACCACCATCAGTACCAGACCGCGCTGCGGAGCTTCCTGTCGGACGGACTGCTGTTCAACGACGGGCTGCCCCACGGCGAGAAGAACTACCTCGACTACATCCACACCAAGATCACACCGGTCTATCGGCCCAAGGACGCCTTCATCGCCGAGCTCGTCGCTTCGCTCAGCCAGCTGGACGCGGGCGTAACCACGGTCGTCGATACGTCGCAGGTAGGCCACACTCCCGAGCACACCGATGCAGTCATCCGGGGGCTTCAGGAGGCGGGCCGTCGCTCGGTGTTCGTGTACTCACCGGGCGTGGGCCCCGGCAACATCTTCCCGAACGATCTCCAGCGGATCCGCAGCCGGTACTTCTCCTCGACCGACCAGCTTCTCACCTTGGCCATGGGCGGAGAGGTGTTCGACCCCGCGTTCCGTACCTACTGGGCGCTCGCGCGCCAGAATGGCCTGCCGATCGTGTCTCACCTCGTCGGCAGCCTCGGCCAGGCGACGCTCGTGGAGCAGCTCGCCAGTGAGGGCCTGCTCGGGCCTGACCTGGAGTTCATCCACGCCACCCGCATCTCGGAGGGCTCCTGGCAGGCGATCGCCCAGTCGGGCGCCAGTGTGTCGCTCGCGGTCCCGATCGAGATGACCATGCGGCACGGCATGCCGCCGATCCAGGCCGCGCTCGATCATGGCATCCAGCCCGCGCTCAGCATCGATGTCGAATGCACGATGACCGCGGACTTCTTCACCCAGATGCGGACCGCCTTCACGCTTCAGCGGGCGCTCATCAACGAGCGCGCGCTCAACGGCGAGACGAACCTGCCCGAGCTCCTCACGTGCCGCGATGTGATTCGCTTCGCCACGGTCGAGGGGGCCCGGGTAGCCCGGCTCTCCCACAAGATCGGCACGCTGACGCCGGGCAAGGAGGCAGACATCATTCTGCTGCGGGCCGATGCCATCAATGTGGCGCCGCTCAACAATGTGCCGGGCGCCGTCGTGACGTTGATGGAGCGCAGCAACGTGGACACGGTCATCGTCGCGGGCAGGATCCGGAAGTGGCGCGGCGCCCTGGTCGATGTGAACTGGGCCCAGCTGCGCGCCACCCTCGAGGCGTCCAGGGACTACATCTTCCAGGCGGCGGGCGTCCAGCGCGTGCTCTTCTGAGGTGCTAGCCCCGGGGCCTTGCGTGAGCAAGGCCCTGACGGTGGACTCCATCCATCCATCATGTTGAACCTCCCGGGTTACACGCTCCATCGTCCGGTCCGTGTCACTGGCACGAACATGCTGTTTCAGGCGGTGCGCGAAGCGGATGGCGCACCGGTCATCATCAAGACGCCGATGGGCCCCGCCATCGGTCCGCGCGAGAACGAGCGGTATCGCCGGGAGCACGGCATCCTGCAGCGGCTCCTGGGCGTGCGCGGCGTCACCCGGCCCTATGGTTGCGAGCGGGTCAACGACCGCCCCGTCCTGGTCCTGGAGGAAGTGCAAGGAGTCCCCCTGTCCGAGGCGGTGGGCAGCCCCTTCGAGGTCGCCCGCTTCCTCGAGCTGGCCATCTCCCTGGCCTCGACCCTCGCGGAGATCCACTTCCGGGGCGTCATCCACAAGGACCTCAAGCCCTCCAACATCATCCTCACCCCCTCGGGCGAGCCGCGCATCATCGACTTTGGTGTCGCCACCCTCCAGCGGACCGAGCATGTGGACGCGGCGCCAACCCACCTGATCGAGGGAACGCTGGCCTACATGTCCCCGGAGCAGACCGGGCGCATGAACCGCTCGGTGGACTACCGCACCGACTTCTACTCGCTGGGCGTCACGTTCTACGAGCTGCTCACGGGCGCCCGGCCGTTCCAGGGGCAGGACGCGCTCGAGTGGTTCCATGCCCACATGGCACAGATGCCGAGGCCGCCGCACGAGTTCATCCCCGGCGTGCCGCCCGTGCTGTCGGCGATCGTGATGAGGTGCCTGGCGAAGGTCGCCGAGGAGCGCTACCAGAGCGCCGAGGGGCTGAGGCACGACCTCGTCGAGTGCGAGGAGGGCCTGCGCAGGGGCGCCCTCGAGCTCTTCGTGCTGGGCAAGCGGGACATCCCCAGCCGCTTCCAGCTCCCCCAGCGGCTCTACGGGCGCGACACCCACGTCGCCACCCTGCTCCGGGGCTTCGAGCGAATCGTGAGCGGCGGCAGACCCGAGCTGATCCTGGTCCGCGGCTACTCCGGCATCGGCAAGTCGTCGGTGGTCCACGAGCTGCACAAGCCCGTGGTTCAGCGGCGAGGGTTCTTCCTGAGCGGCAAGTTCGATCAGCTCCAGCGCGATGTTCCCTACGCCACCCTGGCCCAGGCCATCCGGGGGCTGGTGCAGCAACTGCTGGCGGGCACCGACGAGGAGATCGCCCGGTGGCGTGAGCGCCTGCGGGAGGCCCTCCAGGGCAACGGTCAGCTCATCGTGGACCTGGTCCCTCAGCTGGCGCTCGTCATGGGCCCGCAGCCGGCGGTCCCGGAGCTTCCGCCCGCCGAGGCGCAGCACCGCTTCACTCAGGTGTTCCTCCAGTTCCTGGGAGTCTTCGCCACCGCCGAGCACCCGCTCGTCATGTTCCTGGACGATCTGCAGTGGGCGGACCTGGCCAGCCTCCGGCTCCTCCAGTCGCTCCTCACCGAGGAGGACGCGCCCGCGATGCTGTGGATCGGGGCCTACCGTGACAACGAGGTCAGCCCTTCCCACCCGCTGATGATGGCGCTGGTGGAGGTGCGCAAGGCGAAGACGCCGGTGACCGACCTCCAGCTCGAACCACTGAGCCTGGAACAGCTCCAGCACCTGGTCGGCGACGCGCTCCCGGGCGCGGGGCGAGAACTCATCGCTCCCCTCTCGGAGCAGGTCCACGAGAAGACCGGGGGCAATCCGTTCTTCGTCCTCCAGTTGATGCTGGCGCTGCACCACGACGGCCTCCTCAGCCGCGCGCCCGGAGGAGGATGGCGATGGGATGCCGAGGGAGTCCGGGCCAAGGGGTACTCCGACAACATCGTCGACTTCATGGCGCGCGGCCTGCACCAGCTTCCCGCGTGTACGCAGCACCTGCTCTGCATGGCGGCGTGCATGGGCAACAGCTTCTCCCTGGGGATGCTGAACCTCATCTCCGGCATGGAGGAGGGCGAGGTGGAGCGTGGCCTCGAACCAGCGCTCCTGGAGGGTCTGGTGGTGTGCAGCGCCCCGGAGGAGTACCGGTTCCTGCATGACCGCATCCAGCAGGCGGCGCATGCCCTCATCCCCGAAGGAGACCGCAAGGAGGTCCACCTGCGCATCGGGCGCCTGCTGCTGGAGCGTCTGTCCGCCGAGGAGGTGCGCGAGAAGCTCTTCGAGCTCGTGAGCCAGCTCAACACCGGGGTGGAGCTGATCCGAGATCCCGAGGAGCGCTACCGCCTCGCGCGCCTGAACGCCGAGGCCGGCTTGAGGGCCCGCGCTTCGAGCGCGCACGGCTCGGCCGCCGCCTATCTCTCGATGGCCTTCGGGCTCATCCCGGGCGATCCCTGGGAGACGGACCACGCGCTGGCCTTCAAGGTGCGGCTCGCACAAGCGAGCAGCGAGCTCATGAGCGGCAACGCCGCCGAGGCCCGGCGCCTGCTAGAGGCATTGCGCTCCCGCGCGAGGAGCCGGGCGGACATCGCCGCCGCCTACGGCATGACGCATGAGGTACTCCTCATCGCCGGCGAAATCCAAGCCTCCGTGACCTGCCTCCTGGAGAGCCTGGCGCTCTTGGGCATGCCAATGCAGCCGCACCCCTCCTGGGAGGAGGCCGCAGCCGCCCGAGAGGAGGTCCAGACACTCCTGGGCACTCGCCCCATCGAGAGCCTCATCGAGCTACCGCTGATGACGGACGCGGACATGAAGCCGGTGATGAGCGTCCTGGCCCGCCTCTTCCCGTCGGCCTACTTCACCGACAACAACCTGCTCATCCTGCATGTCTGCCGGATGGTCTCCCTGAGCCTGCGCTACGGCAACACCAACGAGTCGGTGATCGGCTACAGCTCGCTCGGCGTGCTGCTCGGCAAGTTCTTCAAGAGCTATCAGGAGGGCTACGCCTATGGCGCGCTCGCCTGCGCGCTCGTCGATCGGTACAACCTGTCCAACGAGCGGGTCCGAGCGCTCTTCAACCTGGAGATGATCAGCTACTGGTGCCGACCCCTGGCCGCCGCGCATGAGCACGCCCTGAGCAGCTTCCAGCACGCGGTCCAGACCAACAACTACCTGTTCGCCTGCTACATCGTCGGCCACATCGTCTGGAACCGGCTGGCCATGGGGCACTCCCTGGACGACGTCGCCCAGGACACGGTCGCCCGAATGGACTTCATGCGCAAGACCGGCTTCGTGGGGGTGGAGGAGACCACCCTCATCGTCCTGCGCTACGTGCAGCAGCTGCGGGGGCGCTCGCCCTCGTTCGGCACGCTGGATGGAGAGGGCTTCGAAGAGCGGGCCTTCGAGGCCGGGCTGACGCCGGCCCACATGAGCAGCATGGTGTGCCAGTACTGGCTCTCCAAGATGCAGGCGCGCTTCATGTGCGGTGCTTACGCGGAGGCACGTGATGCGGGGGAACAGGCAGCGGCGTTCATCTGGTCCTTCATTGGCATCATTCCGCTCCTGGACTTCCACCTCTTCCGCGCCCTGACCCTGGTCGCGTGTTGCGAGGGGGCGACGGAGGAGCAGCAGCGGCGGTACCTCGAGACCGCCGAGACACATCGGCAACAGCTCGCGGAGTGGGCGGACAACTGCCCTGAGACCTTCCGCGCGCTCGAGCGGCTGGTCTCCGCGGAGCTGGCCCGCGTCCGGGGCCGCCTGGACGAGGCGCTCCCCGCGTACGAGGAGGCCCTGCGCGTGGCCCGCGAGAACGGCTTCATCCAGCACGGGGCCCTCGCGTGCGAGCTGGCGGCGAACTTCTACCGCAAGCGGCAGGCACCTTTCATCGCGGAGGCCTACGCGCGCCAGGCCCGGGAGGCGTACGCGCAGTGGGGGGCCCAGGGCAAGGTCAAGCAGCTGGACGCCCTGTGGCCGTCCCTCGTCACGTCGGCAGCACCCGCGAGTGCCACTACCACCACCACCTCGGAGTCCCGGGAGCTCGACTCGCTCGCCGTGGTCAAGGTTCAGCAGGCCGTCTCCAGCGAAATCGTCCTCGAGCGGCTGGTGTCCACGCTCATGCGGGTGGCCACCGAGACCGCGGGAGCCCAACGTGGAGCCCTGCTGCTGCCGCGCGGGGACAAGCTCAGCGTCGCGGCCGACACGGAGTCGCACGAGGAGGTAGAGACCGCTCTTCCCTGGACGATCATCTCCTACGTCCGGCGTACGCACGAGCATGTGCTGATCGGTGACGCGGCGGTGTCTCACCCGTTCTCGTCCGACCCTTACCTCGAGCGCAGCGGGGCCAGGTCCGTGCTCTGCCTGCCGCTGCTGCGCCAGGAGTCGCTGTCGGGAGTGATGTACCTGGAGAACAGGGTCGCCTCCGGGGCGTTCACACCGGCCCGCATCGCGCTGCTGGGGCAGCTCGCCTCGCAGGCCGCCATCTCGATCGAGAACGCTCGACTGTACGCCGAGGTCCAGCGCGCCGAGACGGCCCTGCGCAGCGCCAATGACGAGCTGGAGCGGCGAGTGGAGGAGCGCACACGCGAGCTCAAGCAGGCTCAGGCCCAGTTGGTGGACACGGCGCGTGCGGCGGGCATGGCCGAGATCGCCTCCAACGTGCTGCACAACGTCGGCAACGTCCTCACCAGCGCCGGCATCAACCTGGAGCAGATGCGCGCCGCGGTCGCTGCCTCGCGCCTCGACCGGGCGGCTCAGCTCTCCACCATGCTCAAGGAGCACCGCGAGGACCTGGCGGAGTTCCTGACGGGCGACCCACGTGGCCGCGTCCTACCGGACTACCTCCTGGCCCTCACCGAGGAACTGCGCCAGGAGCGGACCCAGCTCCGGACGAACCTGAATGAGATGGGCATGCACATCGAGCACATCCATGCCATCGTCCGGGTGCAGCAGAACTACGCCAAGACCTCACTCATCCTCGATGAGTGGGATCTCGCTCAGCTCATCGAGGACAGCCTGCGCTTCCAGCTGGCCGCGCTGCGGCGCCACGGTGTCTCCGTGAAGCGCGAGTTCTCCCCCGTCCCCCCGGTGCAGGTGGACAAGCACAAGGTGCTGCAGATCCTCATCAACCTCATCAGCAACGCCAAGTACGCCATGGACGAGGTCCCCGAGGAACAACGCCACCTGTGCGTGCGGCTCACCGCCCAGGGGAACGTGGCTCGGATCCAGGTGGTGGACAGCGGCAAGGGCTTCACGCAGGAGGTCCGCAAGCATCTCTTCGCGCACGGCTTCACCACGCGCAAGGAGGGGCATGGCTTTGGCCTGCACTCGAGCGCGCTGGCGGCGCAGATGATGGGAGGACGCCTCCTGCTCGAGAGCGAAGGGCCGGGCAAGGGCGCGACGGCCACCCTCGCGCTCCCCCTCTAGCAGCCCCGCTGACGCTAAGCGGTCCGCCATAGATGTTGTACACATCTGCGATGCTGCGTGCAGATGTGAGCCCGGAGGAATGGGAGCGACTCCGCGAGCGGGGTCGCTCGTCCTGGGCGACCCCGTGGGAGCGTGACCGG